>JAKJCH010000036.1 GCA_022706565.1 Bacillota bacterium
CCACCGTGTTTAGCTGGGTCGGGGATGGCGGCACCTATGACATAGGCTTCCAGGCTCTTTCTGCAGCCGCCGAGCGTAATGACAATATCATTCACTTCTGCTATAACAATGAGGCCTATAGTAACACAGGTGTGCAACGCAGCGGCGCCACCCCCCGCGGCACTTTTACTACTACCACCCCCAGCGGCAAGCTCCAGGCCAAGAAAAATATGGCCCTGTTGATGCTGGAACACCGTATCCCCTACGTGGCTACCGCCACCGTGGCTTACCCAGGCGATCTGTATGACAAGGTGGTCAAGGCCAAAAACATCCAGGGAACGAAATATATCGAGATCCTGGCCCCCTGTTATCTGGGTTGGCAGTTCGATATGGCGGAAACCGTCCAGCATAGCCGGATGGCCGTGCGCAGCGGCGCCTGGCTGTTATGGGAAGCAGATAACGGCAAGATCAGCTTCAACAGCCCAACTGCGCAGATTATCAATGGCAAGCGAGCGGCAGTCCCGGTAGACGAATACTTACTGAAACAAGGCCGTTTCAACCGTCTGCTAAAGGGACCTGATGCCCAGCAGCGCATAGCCGCAATACAGAGTGACATCGATCGCGAGATTGCTTTTATGCGGGAACGAGCCAAGATTACCTATTAACCATAATGACGGAAATGAGATTTGGGGCCAACATATCCGGCCTTTGCGGTTATAGAGGCAGCAAATCCTGCGGCTCAGCGCCGCAAGTTGACAAATCGGGTTCAGGCCGGCAAAATTTAAATGACGGTTACATTAATTCATAGTCTGAGACGGGCACCAGTCACCACTATTCTACCGGTAGCGGCCGCAGGAGCGCCGAGGGTATGGTCCCGTTATAACAACCACTGAGTCTGGATATCTTACAGGAGGACTCGATTTGACCTTTCAGCCGATTAAAACCAAAAAAATATACGAAGAGATCATGGAGCAGATACGCCAGATGATTGCCCAGGGTGATCTGAAGCCAGGCGATAAACTGCCGTCTGAACGGGAGCTGGCTGACACCCTGGGAGTCAGTCGCACATCAGTTCGGGAAGCGCTCACTGCCTTGGGAGCACTGGGCATCATCGACGTGAAGTCCGGTGAGGGTACCTTTATCCGCCGCAGCAATGACTCCGAAACCTTCGAACCGTTGGGGTTGTTGCTGGCTATCGAACGTAATCCGGAGGTCCAGTTGATGGAAGTGCGGAGGATATTGGAAACTGAGTCGGCGGCTCTGGCCGCCAAAAGAGCAACCCCGGAGGACCTGGAGAAAATCGAGGCGGCTCTGGAGGTAATGAAGAACGCGGATACGGTTCGGGGAGCGGTAGATGCCGACCTGCGCTTTCATTTCACGATTGCCGAAGCCA
Source organism: Bacillota bacterium (assembly GCA_022706565.1). Taxonomy (GTDB): domain Bacteria; phylum Bacillota; class Syntrophomonadia; order Syntrophomonadales; family Syntrophomonadaceae; genus PHAA01. Next base: position 1,373 of record JAKJCH010000036.1, read on the forward strand.
CCAACAATACCGTTTTACTGCGCATTATGAACACGGTGGCCGATTTGATGCACACTACCTCGCGCCATAATCGGGAAAACCTATATGCTAAATCAAAAGGTCGGATACTCAGCGAACATGAGGCTATACTCACGGCCATCCGAAACAAGAACCCAGACCAGGCTTGGGCTCATATGCTGGAACATATCAACAACATTGAAGCGGGGATTACCCGCGCATAGACTCCTTGGCTCTTATCAGGGCTGCAACCACTTCATTGACCGGAGTTGCAATCCCACATTGCCTGCCCAGTCGTACCACCGCCCCGTTCAAGGCATCGATTTCGGTTTTCCGTCCCCGCTGAATGTCCTGCAGCATGGAAGCATGGTGCAACGCGGTGGTTGGGATCAGTTGCCCGTAGAACACTTGCTTATAGGTCGCGGCCTCTGCCCATAAAGTATCCTGCCCGCAAGCATGCAAAACCGCGAAGATCTCATCGATTATGTCGTCCATAAGCTGGCGGGCATGCGGATCGTCGGCTAACCGGCCATAAGGCACTTCCAGTATCGCTCCCAGGGGATTGAGGGCGGAATTGTAAATAATTTTCCCCCACACATATTTCATAACCTCACTGGATGTACGAGTCGGTATCCCCGCCTCGTCACAGGTCTGGCTTATCCTTTCCAAGACCCCGGTATCGATCAGGTTGCCGGGGGACCCAATAATCACGTCGTCGGCGATCACCGTCACCCTGGATTCACCCGCCCCCAGTGTCTCAGCTCCAAAAATAACCCGTCCCACTATCAAACGAGCCGGGTCGATATGCTGGGATGCGGCTTCAAAATTGCCGTATCCATTCTGGGCCAGCAGTGTATACGCAGCCGGAGATATAAATCCAGCGATCTGACTAGCCACGTCGGCCGTATCGTAGGACTTGACGGTAAGGATCACAAGGTCGAAATCCCTTTCGTCGAGATCTTCCAGGCTGGAAACCAGATTGTCTAAGCTTTGGGCATGGGTACCCCAAATTCCGCTGACCTGCACCCCGTGCTCGGCTACCGTCCTTACTACCTCATCCCGATCCACGCCGACAACATAATGGCCCTGTTCCTTCAACAGGCATGAATAGACCGTGCCCAGGGCGCCCAAACCAAACACCAGTATCTTCATTTATGTATCACCTTTCTCAACTTAATGGAATGCAGCAATGATTATATTCTATAATAACGGACCTAATATTGGGCATAAAAAGAGCCGACCTGCAATACCCAAGAAGAACTAAGCAGGCCGGCTGAGGGCATGATCCTCAAAGATGACTATCAGGCAGACCAAAAAAGGCTGGCCCTTGGCGCAGTCTTATTCTTTTAATACAACTTTATTATTTTACTAGTCCCAGACTACGGTAGGTAGCTGTATCGCCGATCCCCGTCGGAGGCAGTCCATGCCATGTCTGATAGTATTTGACCGCCAGTTCGGTCATCTTGCCGTAGCGTCCATCGGCGTTATCAAATACAATGCCCTTTTCCTTCAGCCTGTATTGGAGGTATACCACATCTTGACCGCTTGATTTTAACTTCAGCTCGCGCCCTTTAAACCAGGAGGGAGCAATTTTACCGTTGGCCACCATCCGCACTGGAGTGCCAACCGATACCAGAGGATACAGGCTCTCTACATCGTTATTGCGCATGCGTATACAGCCATGGGACAACGATTGTCCTACCGAGTACGGTTTATTCGTGCCATGGATGCCGTATACTCCCCAAGGGACGTTCAATCCCATCCAGCGGGTTCCGAAACCGTTGCCCCAGCCTACTGATTTCTGGATAACTTTGAATTCACCTATCGGCGAGGGTGTGGAACTCTTTCCCACCCCCACCGGAAAAGTCTTCAACACTTGATCCCCTTCGTAAAGGGTCAGCTTATGTTTTACTATATCGATTTCGATTACTCGTTTGGCCTGGCCCTCGGTTCCAGCCAGGGCCGGCTGGTTCTGTTCCTCACCCATGAGCTTTTCCCAGACCGCTGGGGTCACCTCTCCATCCGGGGTCATACCATTGGCGACCTGGAACATCCGGACCAGATCACTGGTAGTCTGGTCGAAAACTCCATTGGGCTCTATCTCATAACCCAACTCCCGCAGGCGCGCTTGCAACATCCATACCGCTTCCCCTTCCAAGGCGGGATTGGTCAAATACAGGTTGGGAAAATCGGTGCGGTCTATCGGCTGCATACGAGCCGGCGGAGTCACTTCCTCCTGGCCGGCGGCACTGTATCCGCAGCAAGCTAGGGCCAGGCACAGGGCCAATGCCAATAAAAAGCGCTTTCGAAGCGGCATACGGTAACCTCCTTAAATATTATCTTTAATAGATATGCCTGTCACAGGAACAGTTATCACCTGCCGCTCCGGCAAAATTGCCGCCAAATATTGTCTTAATGGGAAGGAGTTACATCCCGTGCTGCTCCTGGTTCATAAAAGCCTGCAGCCAAAAGCTGTGGGCGCCAGGGTTTTCCGAAATTGAACCGGCAAAGCCTTTTATCTGCGTTCGTTCCAGTTCCACCAAGCCCGGATCGTCGGTCAAACGGCCCAGGCGCAAGAAGTTAAAGGCGGCCACAGCATTGCTGGAAGGCATAACGCTATCAAAAGATTCTTTGGGTCGGACCAGCAGCGGTTCACTGTCGGATCCATAGAAGAACAATCCTCCCCGGTCCTGGTCCCAGAAAAGCTCCAGCAATTGCTGGTTCAGCTCCAAGGCAACCTGCAGATAGCTGGATTCTCGACCGGCTTCATACAGTTCCAGCAAACCCCAAATAAGATAAGCATAATCGGCGGCATAACCGTTAAAGTTAGCCTCCCCGTCCCGATAGCGAGCCAACAGCCGCCCATCCTCGCGCCGCAGGTTGGTCAATATGAAATCGGCTGCCTTTTGGGCAGCTGTCAGATAAAGGTCATTTTGCAGCAACCGGCTGCCGAGGCCCAGGGCAGCAATCATCAGGCCATTCCAAGCAGTCAACATCTTATCGTCCTTAAAAGGCTTGACCCGTTTTTCCCTGGCGGTCAAAAGCTGTTCACGTTCTTTCGCGAACAAGGTCCGGAGCTCCAAGGAATTGGACTGCCCGATCAGATTGGGGATGTTGCGCCCTTCGAAGTTGCCCCCGGCTGAAATACCATAGACTTCGCTGAAACGTACCGCCTGAGGACCCAGGATGGTGGCTATCTCTTGCTTGTCCCAAAGGTAATAGCGGCCTTCCTCCCCTTCCGAGTCGGCATCCTCGGCCGAATAAAACGCACCCTGGGGTGAGGTCATGTCTCTTAATACATATGTGAATATATCCTGAACCACCTGGCGATAGAAATCCTGGCCGGTGATTTGAAAAGCTTCCAGATAGGCGATAGCCAGCAAAGCGTTGTCATAAAGCATCTTTTCAAAATGAGGCACCAGCCAAATACGGTCGGTAGAATAGCGGGCAAAACCAAACCCTATGTGATCATAGATTCCTCCCTGGTACATGCTGATGAGAGTTTTCTCAGCCATTTCCAGAGCCTGGTTGTTTTTATAGCGCTGGTGGTATTGGAGCAGGAACATCAGCGTAGTGGGAGTCGGAAATTTGGGAGCAGAGCCAAAGCCGCCGTACTCACTATCAAACGTCCGGGCTAGGTTTTTAAAGGCCTGGTGCAGAGCTTCATCAGTAAGTTGCCCGGTGGTATCGGCCTGGGCCGCCATTTGCATCCACTTGGTGATTTCCTCGCCCGCCTGCAAAATCCTATCCTGTTCCTTCTTCCACAGTTCAGCCAGACGGGGTAAGAGGTCCATCAGACCGGTCATCCCGCCCTGGCTGTAGGGAGGGATGTAAGTGGCGGCATAGAAAGGCCGGCCCTCGGGAGTCATTACGATGGTCAGCGGCCAACCTCCGCTGCCGGTCAGAATCTGGCATACCTCCATGTATATATGGTCGATATCTGGACGTTCCTCTCGATCGACTTTGATGGATATAAAATCCTGGTTGAGCTTCCCTGCCACCTCCTCATTTTCAAAGGACTGCCTCTCCATGACATGGCACCAGTGGCAGGTGGAATAGCCGATGCTCAGGAAAATCGGTTTGCCTTCGCTGCGGGCCTTGATAAAGGCTTCGTCCTCCCATGGATACCAATTCACCGGGTTATAGGCATGCTGCAGCAGATAGGGGCTCTTCTGTTTAATCAAGCGATTTGGTTTAACCTGGTTTCGGTTCAAATTTATCTGCATCTCTTCTGGCCTCCTGCCTTATTGCCGACATGTCGCTGCTGGTTAATGTCATTATATATGCAAATGAACAGCAAATTAAAAACCTGCCGATTAACTCGGCAGGCGGGCACCATCTCAATCAAGTCCTCCGAACTTGGGCGGAGCAGGATATTTGGATTTCTTTATAGCCTCAGTATTGTCGGATTTATTTCGGGTTTTTATCTGGTTCTTTTCCTTTTTAGCCATCTGTTAATCCCCCTCTTCAGTACGAGTCGTTTATAATTTTCCTTAAATAGCAAGGTTTTATTAATCCAATAAGTAACAGTGAAATAAGCAAAACCACTACAGACTGCGGCTATGCATCCAGCTTGCTTGCTTTATTACTTGTAACCAATAGCCCCAAAAGAATAAAAATAAACTATAATCTACCTACGACAGTCTATACTAGGCCGAGGATCATAACAAATGCGCCTCTAAGGTAACCGGCCAGCGGGTTGGAGTGAACTACGCCCCGCTGGAGTCATTAGATAATATCCAGAACAGAAGAAGAAAAAGAAGCTCAGCTACATATTGGAGGGAAATCATTGTGAAACCCAAGCAGTTTGCGGTACTGGGTATAGGCAGATTCGGTCAAAGTCTGATCAGAGAGTTGGTACGGATGGGCTATGAGGTGCTGGCGGTGGATGTGGATGCCGACCTAGTCCAGGACGCGATCGAATATTCCACCCATGCGGTGCAGGCAGACGCCATGGAAGAATCGGTTCTAAAGGCCCTTGGTATCAACAACTTCGATGCCGTTATTGTAGCTATCGGGGAAAATATCCAATCCAATATCCTCACCACCATTCTTCTGAAGGAAATGGGAGTAAAAAAGGTGGTGGCCAAGGCCGGCAACGCCATGCATGGCAAGGTATTGGAAAAGATCGGCGCCGACCTAGTTATATACCCGGAAAGGGATATGGCCATCAAATTGGCCCGATCCTTGACATCGCAGAACTTCCTGGAGCAGATCACCCTATCCACTGACTACAGTATCATTGAAATAACTGTCCCCAGGAGTTTTGTCAATAAAAACTTGCGCCAGATCGGACTGCGTCCCAAAATGAATGTCACTATCCTGGCCATCCGGCGTGGTGACGAGATAATGGTAGTCCCGGGGCCCGATCAGGACATGACAACTGGTGACGTACTGGTGGTTTTGGGACATAACCGGGATCTGGACGCCCTGTCCGACATAGATTAATCGGCAAAGGATGGTGTTGGCCATAATCGGCATGAGCCCCCCACGATTATTGGTGGTCAGCTTCGCCGCCCTAATCCTGATCGGCACCCTGCTTCTTTCTACGCCCTGGGCAGTTCGGGACGGGCAGGTCGATTTTATGACCGCACTTTTTACAGCTACTTCCGCTACCTGTATAACCGGGTTGGTGGTGGTCGATACCGCCACCCACTGGACCACCTTCGGACACCTCGTTATAATGGTTCTAATCCAGGTGGGCGGGTTGGGGGTCATGGCTTTTGCTACATTTTTCGCCTTTCTGTTCGGCTGGAAGATCCAGCTGAGCCAGCGATTGGCGATGCAGCAGGCAATGAATTACTCTGCCCTGGGCGGTGTAGTCAGGATCTTTCGGTACCTGTTATTAACCACTTTTGCGATCGAAGCGATCGCCGCTCTGATCCTGGCTATCCGCTGGTTCCCGTCTTACGGCGTAGGAAAGGCGCTGTGGTTCGGCTTGTTCCATTCCGTCTCCGCCTTTAACAACGCTGGCTTCGACCTGTTCGGCAATTTCCACAGTCTGATGGCTTTTACCACCGACGTTACCGTCAACCTTACTTTCTCCACCCTGTTCATCGCTGGGGGTTTGGGCTTTATAGTTTTGTATGAAGTGTTCCGCTATCGCCAGGACCACATCCTATCGCTGCACTCCAAAGTGGTCCTGGTTACCACCGCCATATTGATTTTCGGAGGATCAGCCATAATCTTCATCACTGAATACCATCATGCCCTGCAGGGCTTACCCCTATGGGGGAAGATCATGGCCGCCTATTTTCAGACCTCTTCGGCCCGCACCGCCGGGTTCGTAACCGTCGACCTCAATTCTTTCTTCCTCTCCTCCCAGATGCTAATGATTATCTTGATGTTCATCGGCGGTTCGCCCGGTTCCACCGCTGGCGGCATCAAGACCTCGACCTTCGCATTGTTGTGGATAGCCATCCTCAGCAGGTTACGTGGTAAACGTGACAATGAAATTTTCGAGCGCCGCATACCCAGCAGCGATATGTTCACAGCCTTGACCATCGTGCTGATGTATGTAATGACCCTAATCATCATGTCATTCCTGTTTATCCTTACCCACCAGCAGGATTTTCTGCCGGTGATTTTTGAAATAGTATCCGCCCTGGGAACAGTCGGCTTGAGCCTGGGACTGACTACTTCCCACACCGTCTTGGAACAATTGTTGGTAATAGTCACCATGTTCCTGGGTCGGGTTGGCCCCCTTACTCTCGGATTTGCCCTGGCCTACAAGCGCTCCCAGCCATTTATCCGCTATCCCGAAGGCAAGATAATGGTGGGGTAGAAGGCCTTCCCTTCACTTAAAAATCCCGGTTTCTTTAACCGCTCTTTAAGTATAAATTTGTGATTTCCAGCCATTCTAGTAATGGGCAAATTTATCTATGGAAGGAGGAATCGAGATGAACTTAAGCCAAGTAGAACTGCAGAATCTGCGGCATCTCATCGGGGGGCACGCCACCGCTGAAAAGAAACTCCGGTTCTATGCCAGCCAGGCCAATGACGCTCAGGTGCGCCAGATGTTCGAGCAGTCGGCTCAATCCGCCGCTGATACTCGCAATAAATTAATGTCCTTTTTAGGATAAAGGAGGAAAACCGATGCAGATTCAAGACAAAGAAATGGTCAATGACATTTTATCGATGATCAACGGCAGCCTAACTACTTATGCCAGCGTGATTAGTCAAACCTCCAATCCCCAACTGCGGCAAACCATCCAGCAGATCCGCAACGGCGATGAACAATTCCAGTTCCAGCTTTATCAGATGGCAGAGCAAAAAGGTTTTTACAAGCCTGCCAGCCAGGCCCCCCAGTCGGATATCCAAAACGTGAAAAGCCAGGTCAGCCAAGCCTAAATTAAAAGCCAGGAAAGACACGTGTTTTCCTGGCTTTCATTTCTATTTCCATCCGTCAGGCCCTGAACCGGGCCTGAACCTATTGCCTGTTCCGACTGCTTTATGAATGACTGGCCTGCCTCCCGGCAGAACGGCGTCCCGAGGATATGCGCTGGCGCTTGTTGGCCCTGAACTTACTTTCATATTGGCCTAGAGCTGCGTAGACTTGATCCACATAATCCATGGGAATCTCTACCAAGGTGCTGTTACCTTGTATATCAATATCACCGACTTGACGCGGTGATATGCTGGTATGGGCGGTCAAAAATTCCACCAATCGGCGCGGATGCACTCCTTGGAAACGGCCCATGGGCAACTCAACGTGGGCAGTACCCGGGCTGATGGTCTCCATCTCGGCGGTCTCCAATTCCGGGCAGTCGCCAGCCATCAGTGTGAGGGCCGCCGCCAACAGAAACTGGGCATCATAGTTCTGCAATAACTCGGCCGCCATTTGCTGGTATACAACCAATTCCTGTTCAGACGCCTCCAGCAGACGATTGACCAGCATCTGCTGGCGCCGTTCGATAGCTGCCTGCATGGTGGGCAGTATTTGGTGTTTTATTTTTTTACCGATGTGCCTTTCGATCATCCTAAGCAGCCTGATCTGGCTCGGTTCCACCAGGGTTATGGCCACTCCGTCTCTTCCCGCTCTGCCGGTGCGGCCGATCCGATGCACATAGCTGTCCGGGTCTTCGGGGATGTCGAAGTTGAAGACATGGCTCACCATCTCTATATCCAGTCCCCGGGCTGCAAGATCGGTGGCTACCAGGGTGGTGACGTTACCGCTGCGAAATCTCTCCATAACATGGTCCCGCTCCCGCTGCGACATGTCACCATGCAGTGAATCAGCTGCATATCCGCGGCTGTTCAGCACCCGATTTAGTTGATCCGCGCCTTTCTTGGTGCGACAGAAGATCAGACTTACCTGAGGGTGTTCGACATCGAGGATGCGGCAGATTGTCTCCACCTTTTGCCGGGGATTGACTTCGTAATAATACTGTTCAGTGAGAGACACAGTCAGCTCCGGTGAGCGAATCACGATCAGTTGGGGATTTTTCATAAAGGTCCGAGCCAACTCCCGGATCTCAGGGACCAACGTGGCCGAAAATAGCATCGTTTGTCTCTCTTGGGGACACCCAGACAGGATCCTTTCGATGTCAGGTAAAAAACCCATATCCAACATCTCATCGGCTTCGTCGATGACGACATAATCAAGTGTAGACAAATCTATGGTGCCTCGGTTGATATGGTCCAGCAAGCGTCCGGGAGTAGCCACAATTATCTCGGGCCTGCGGCGTAAAGCCCTCAATTGGACGTCGATAGACTGGCCTCCATATATGGGCAGGGCTTTGACCTTCATAGCCATACCCAAAGAGGAGACCTCATCGGCTACCTGTACCGCTAATTCTCGCGTGGGACACATGACCAGGGCCTGCAGGTCCTGCTGAGGCCTTATTCCGTTCAAAATCGGGATCCCAAAGGCGGCCGTCTTGCCGGTACCGGTCTTGGCCTGCCCCATAATATCTTCACCCGCCAGACCAGGGGGAATTGCTTCGATTTGAATCGGGGTGGGATTCTGGAAACCTTTCTTCTCAATCATCCTTAGAATAGCAGGCTTCAATCCCATTTCTTGAAATGTCATTGGGGTTTGCAAAAACTATATCCTCCTTAAAATATTAACACCTTGTCTATTGCGTTAAACCAACAGATATGAGCATATTTAATGATTATATCACATTTTTCATGATCCTGACGGGTTCCTCCGACCGATCAATCTCGGCACCTTCACAAACCGTTGATGAACAGATAGAATTGTATGGTATTCAGGCGCCAGTCTAGTCATGGAGATGCTTTTATGCCGGAGAACAAAAAAATTCTGGTGACCCCCCTTTTACTGTTTGCTGCTGCCAGCCTCTTGATGGGTTTGTATAGTGGTCTGTACGACCCCTCTTTCAACAACTACCTGGCTCAGACTCATAATGCCACCCCCCTGGCACGCGGCGCGGTGGAATTCCCGCGCGAAATGCCCGGGTTTCTGGTGGTCTTCATTGTTACCGCTTTGATGTTCCTGGCCGATACCCGCATTGCCGCCCTTTCCGCGCTGCTGGTCGGTCTTGCCCTGTGGGGACAGGGATTCCTGTCGCCGGATCTCAAGTGGGTTGTGGTATGGATGGTAATGTGGAGCACCGGGGCTCATGTTTACATGGCTATCGCCCCTTCAATAGGCATCCGCCTGGCCCGGGCCGGCCAGGAAGGCCGCCGCCTAGGGCAAATTGGCTTTCTGGAATCTCTGGGTGCCCTGCTGGGATTGACAATAGTGTACTGGGGAGCATCAAGGTGGCATTTTTCCTTTGCCTTCATTTTCGGTTTGGCCGGCATTTTCGCCCTGTCCGCCGCCATAAGCCTGTTTCTGATCAAACCCGCCCCTTTGGAAAATCCTGCTCGCAGGTTGGTTTTCAAAAAGAAGTATTCACTGTTCTACTGGCTCAATATTGTCTTTGGAGCCCGCAAACAGATATTCCTAACTTTTGCCCCCTGGGTGCTTATCAGAGTGTTTGGCTGCGGGGTGGAAACGTTTGCCCTGCTGGGGTTCCTGGGAACCGTGTTAAGCCTTGTGTTCCGGCCTCTGCTAGGTCAGGCTATAGACCGATTGGGGGAGAAGGTAATCATATCGGCTGAATCTATTGTGCTGGTTTTGATGAGCCTCCTATATGGTTTTTCGTCCAGCTGGTTCAGTCAGGAAACGGCTCTCATTATAACCATGGCCTGTTTCGTCGCCGATCAGCTATTGTTTTCGGTCAGGATAGCCAGAACCACTTATTTGAATCGGATAGTTGACCATCCGGATGATCTGACTCCTACGATATCAATGGGATTGAGCCTAGACCATGCTGTTTCCATGTTAATCCCCCTGGGCGGCGGCTTGCTGTGGACCTATTATGGTTACATTCCGGTCTTCTTGGCCTCCGGGGTCCTGGCACTGGCA
>JAKJCH010000037.1 GCA_022706565.1 Bacillota bacterium
CAATAACGTGCGTCCCGATGTAATGTTGATGGCCCTGTTGCCAATAACCGCCGTGTTGACTATATCAGCCTGGAGATCATGGTTCGTTTCTGCCCATTCCAAATACCTCTTGGTCCAAGATCCTATCCCCGAAGCCGGCGGAGGCAGGTTGGATATTAGCAGTACTTTTATAGGATTTTCATTTCTAACCATAACTCGCCTTCAATCATCCTTATGGTAGTCGCACCGAGGTTGGATATTTTATCTAATGAGTTAAAAGATCCTGGTTCCGTACCTGCTCTTCTATCCACCGGTAAGTTTTAGCTATTCCAATTTGCAGTGGCTGGCTCGGAGCCCATCCCAGTTTTTCCATAATGAGTCTATTATCCGAATTGCGGCCCCTTACCCCTTGCGGACCGGGGATGTGTTTGATTGTAAGATTCTTGCCGGCTGCCGCCATGATCATCTGCGCCAGCTGGTTTATGGATACCATTTCCTCGGAACCTATATTTACTGGTCCCATAAAATCGGACCGCATGAGCTTTAGTGTTCCATCGATACACTCGTCTATATATAGAAACGATCTGGTCTGCAGACCATCGCCCCACATCTCGATCTCGCCGCCGTCTTTTGCTTCCGCCACCTTCCGACAAAGGGCCGCCGGGGCCTTTTCGCGGCCGCCGGTCCAGGTCCCTTCCTGGCCAAAGATATTGTGGTAACGGGCAATACGGACTACCATCCCGTAATTCCGGGCATAGGCCATATAAAGCCGTTCACTGAACAGCTTTTCCCATCCATATTCACTGTCCGGCGCAGCAGGATAAGCTGAATCTTCGGAACATACTGGATTCTCCGGGTCAAGTTGGTTGCGTTCCGGGTAAATACAGGCTGAGGATGAATAGAAAATCCGCTTCACTCCGGCAAATCTGCACGCCTCCACCATGTTCAGATTAATCATAGCCGAATTATGCATGATAGCCGCATCGTTATCACCAACAAATACAAAACCGGCCCCTCCCATATCTGCGGCCAATTGGAAGACTTCATCGAATGGCCGGTCGACAATAGCCGTGCACAATTCAGGATTGCGCAGATCGCCGATTACGAAATCATCGGCCGCCGTCTGGCTGAATTCAGGGTACTTTAAATCTACTCCCCTCACCCAACATCCTTCAGCCTTCAGCCGTTTAACCAAATGGCTGCCTATGAACCCTCCCGCTCCGCATACCAGAACGCTCTTCATAATCCAAATCACCCCTTCTTCAAATGTGTAATTCATCCGCTGGCAACTCGATGCCAGGTGCCATTGCCAACAATCAGCTGGAAATCCCCCGGGTATGAGCCTCTAATCTGCTGCCAGCATTGTACCTTTCCCGTTCTGCCAAAGCTGTGAATATATCGTAATACTTCTTTGTAGCCTCTTTTCTGGTCAAGTTCTTTTCTATATATTGCCGGCCGTTTTGGCCCAATTCCGCTGCCTTTTGGCGGTCCTGGTACAGTGTCAAAAGATCGTTTTTCAAACCTTCCTTATCTTCCGCATCACTGCAGAGGCCGGAGTTGGCACTGTTAATTATAGTGCATAGTTCACTGTTGAGATCGAATGAGGAGATAACTGGCCGGGCTGCCGACATGATGCTCCACGTCTTGGATGGAAATGAACTGGTGCCAACATTGCGTTTGGAACACACCAACGATACATCCCCCAGGCTCATCACATGGGCAATATCTTCGTATGGCTGAAAGGGAAGCACTCTAACATTCCCCACCCCTTTATCCTGGATGTATCTTTCGAGTTCAGCTTTGGTGCCGCCATCGCCGATGAAAACGAATTCCAGATCGGGCAAATCCTCCTCCAAGTCAGCCGCAATATCAACAACCATTTCCAGATTTTGCGAATGGCCGATATTGCCGCAATGGGTCACGAAGAACTTGCCGGGGTCGAGGCCATACCTGGAAATAAGGATATTATCCTTTTTCTCAATGGGAACGACTACTTGTTCATCGATCCAATTGTAAACCAGACTAATTTTACTCTCTGGCACACCCCGGCTTACCAGTATCTGTTTAAAATCTTCACTAATAGTGTGAATATGGGTGTTGTGTTTATAGGTGAATTGCTCCATCAGCCGGCCTAGTTTGATTATCAGACTGTCCTCTGTGAATCTGCCGGTGTTTATGAGGCTGTCAGGAAAAATATCATGTAAAGTGTATAGCGTGGGAGCTTTCTTCTTGAGCCACTTTCCCAACATTCCTAGAAACGGCGGCGTACTGCCAATAAAATAGACATCGGTATCAGTATCCCGGGCAGTTTTGTACTGCACATAGGTTTGATATAGATAGCGAAGTCCCCGGGCCCATAATTGGGTAGGTTCTTTGGATTTCGGGCCAATGCGCCGCACCCGTATATTGGGAGCCAGGTATTCGTCGGTCCGGTTTAAATATTCTACTCGAGTTTCTTCATCGAGGCCCCTGGAAGCTATTCCGGTGATAACCGTTATTTCCGCTCCATACGAAGCCCAATCCCGGCACAAGTCCGCGATTAAATGGGTATAGGGGGTAATTTCCGGTTCGAAATAAGCATTCATAACCGTGATTCTCATAATTTATGTACCTTTCTCTATCTCATCGCGCCGGATATGACTTCAGCAGTGTGTTGCCACTCCACATCATAAAACTCGACATCGTTCTCAGTCAGTTCCACGCCGATTTGTACTACAATCAGGTACAGGTTGGTTTTGGCCCGCACCGAATGTTTGCAGCCTTTCGATATACGAACTACGTCTCCGCGTTTGACACTACGGGCATGACCATCAAGCAGCAGATCCCCGCTCCCATCGATGACCGTCCAGATTTCGTCCCGCATAAAATGAACCTGATAGCCAGAAACCTGACCGGCCTTTATCAACACCTTTTTGGTCAGGGTCATGGTGCCATCAGGAAAGCTAGTGAAGTCCAACGCCCTGTAATCGCCCCATTGGCGTTCTTCATACATGGGGGGCTGATCGATACCATCGACGTACTGCTTTAGGTAGGAGCTCTGGTGCTTGTCCGAAACCAGAATCCCATCCGGGCTGGCGGCAACCACCAAATCTTTGGCGCCTAAAACGGTAACTGGGATACCCAGTTCATTGATTACATGAGTGTTTTCGCAGGTGTCCGCCAGTATAACCCGGCCGATAGCCCGATCATCCATTATCTCGGTTAGGGTATTCCAGGTTCCCAAATCCCGCCATTCGCCCAGATACTCCACCAATGCGATGGATTCTTCCTTCTCCACAACCTCATAATCGAAGCTTATCTTGGGTAGTAATGAAAAGTGGCTTCTCACTTCTTCATAAGTGGCACTCGGTATATAACGGCTGGCGATATCAAGGAGGTACCCGAGCTTAAAAGCGAAGACCCCGCCATTCCAGAGAGCTCCGCCTGCAATCAGTCTTGCTGCGCTGGCCTCATCCGGTTTCTCCTGGAATCTTTCTACCCCGACTCCATCCGGCCGGGGAATGATATATCCATATTTGGCCGAGGGGTAAGTCGGTTTAATCCCCATCAGGGCGATATTGGCCATCTCATCCGTGATCAACCGTTCCATTTGGAGCAGGGCATAAAAATAACTCAAATCTGCATACGGATCAACCGGCAGCACTAATACTACCTCATCCCGCTGCATGCCCTTTTTATCGGCCAGATAAGCAGAAGCGAGCACTATAGCCGGAAATGTGTCCCTTCTTTCCGGTTCCAGCACCACGTCAACCGCGTCGCCCAACTGTACCAGTAATGAGTCTCGCTGGGATATGCCAGTGGCCACGACGATATTGGCGTCTATACCCGCCCTCTGGATCTGGCCAAATACACGCTGGACCATGGATTCTGGTTGGCCGTCCTGATCCCTGAGCAGCTTCAGGAACTGTTTGGAACGCGTTTCATTGGAAAGAGGCCACAGCCTTCGGCCGGACCCACCCGATAACAGGATTATATTCATAATCTATACCCACCCCATAATTCGTCATCGGTCAGGCAACAGTAAACTCGCCTGAAAGTGGCCCCATGGCGTTTACTCCGCCGTTTTATTGGCTAGTAATAACTGCCATAATAACTGTCCTTATCGATCTTCATCTGATTCAGCACCACACCCAACAGTCGGGACTTGGCCCGGGTCAGTTTCTCAATTGCCTGGAGGGCCAGATCCCGGCGGGTTATCCCGGAAGAAACCACCAGAACGGCGGCATCCACCTGGGACGCCAGTATACTGGCGTCGGTGACCGCCAACAGCGGGGGCGAATCGATAATGATGTAATCATAGCGAGTCTTCAGTTTGGTCCATAACCGCCGGGCTCGCTCCGAGCCTAATATCTCTGCCGGGTTAGGCGGTATCTTGCCGCTGGTCATTACTGAGAGATTGATAACCGCCATCGAGTGGGAGGCATCCATTGGGTCGGTATCGCTGAATATACATTCCGTAAACCCTTTGTTGTTAGGCACTTTAAAGATGGAGTGAATCACCGGTTTGCGTAGGTCGCAGTCCACAAGTATGACCTTGAAGCCGGCTTGGGCCGCCACGATAGCCAAATTGGCCGCCACCGTCGACTTGCCGTCCTCGGCCAGCGGACTAGTGACCAGTACCGTTTGGAACGGCTGGTCCAGGCCCAGGAATCCCAAATTGGTGCGAAAATCCCGATAAGCTTCCGATATTACCGACTTGGGGTCCTCGAAGGTGATTAGTGCTATCCCATTGGATTTCTTGGTGTTCTTCTTGCCATCCTTTTTGGGGATCACCGCCAGTACGGTTTGGTCCACCAGTCGGTTGACATCCTCGGGGGTTTTGAGGGTGTTGTCCAGGTATTCCAAGACCAGGGCGGTAATCAACGACACTATGGCCCCAAATAAAATAGCCATGGCAACGTTCAGAGTCTTAAGGGGCTTGACCGGAGCGGTGGGAATATTGGCTGATGATAATACCATTATCGAGGAAAATTGAAGCTCTTCCATGAGCTGCATATATTGGTGGCTCACTGCATTGGCTATCTGGGCGGCCAGTATCGGGTCACTATTCTGTACCTTTACTTCGATAAGGTTGGAGTCCTTGACTATACGGGCATTTATCATCCTGTTCAGTTTCCCCGGCGTCAGTTCCGGTATATTAATATTGATCAAGACCCTATTCATCACATCCTCACTTCTCAGATGTTCCAAATAGGTATTCATGGTCAAGACCGGCATCGGTACGGCTCCGGCATCTGTTCCCGGCCGTATCTGGGTATTCAGGGTGGCCTGGGGCAGTTTTTCCGAGGCTACCGTGACCATCAGCAGGGACTTGGCCTCGTAGACCGGGGTCAATAGGAACTTACTGACCAGTGCCGCCAGCAATCCACATAATAAGGGTACAAAGATGATAAAAAGAAGCCTCTTTCTAAATATCAGCAGGAGGCTGCGCAGATCCATGTTTTTATTGACCAGGTTGGCGCCTTTTTCAGGCGTGTTTAAGTTCAAATAATGCTCCTCCCTCAGTACCCGTATGCTTCATCGATGCTGCAGCTATAATGTCTTTTATGGCCTGACATACATAGACAACTTGTTCTTCCGTCATCGAATAATAAAGGGGCAAGGTCATTTCGTGCTCTACGACGTATTCGGTAACCGGCAGGTCTGCTGCCAGAGCGCGATAAGGGGTGAATTTATGTACAGCCGGATAGTGGATGCTGGTTTGAATGCCATACCCGGCTTCAAGCAGCTCTCTGAATTCATCCCGGTTAAACGGACACCTATTATTTAATACGACAGGAAGAATATAATTGGATGATATGTCGATTTTATCATCAAATGGTATTGTAATACCATCCAAATCTGCCAGGATTTGATGGTATATCGCCGCCAGACTTCTTCTCCTGCGCAGGTCCTCCCCGAGACGGTCCAACTGCACTACCCCGAGAGCGGCACGGATGTCATCGAGCCGGTAATTGAATCCCACCTGGAAGATATCATATCGGTTGGCATGTCCCTGGGCCCGGTCATATGAGGATACCGTCATTCCGTGGGATCTTAGCAGCCGGGCCTGGTCGGCTATTTTCTTATTATTGGTGACCACCATCCCGCCCTCAGCGGTGGTGATGTTCTTATTGGAAAAGAAAGAAAAGGCCCCCACATCACCGATGGTGCCCAGGTGTTGTCCCTTGAAAGTAGCCCCAGGCGCATGGGCGGCATCCTCTATAACGGACAGGTTATGCTGCCGGGCAATCTCCATTATCTCATCCATGGCACAGGCAAACCCGCCATAATGCATCACCATTATGGCCTTGGTACGATCTGTAATTTTACGGGCAACATCCTGCGGGGATATGGTCAGGTCTTCAATCGAGGTGATATCAGCGAAGACCGGCCTGGCTCCGGCATAGTAGATGGAATTGACGGTGGCGGCAAAGGTTAGTGAAGGAACTATTACCTCATCCCCCGGTCCGATATCCAACCCCAGTACCGCCAGGTGCAGCGCGGCGGTTCCATTGCTGACCGCTACGGCATATTGCGCACCGGTTAGCGCAGCAAAGCGTCGTTCAAATTCGGCGGTTTTACTGCCCGAGGATATCCATTTGGAGTCGAGCACCTCAATTACTGCACGTTTTTCTTCCGCCCCAAAGTGCAGGTCAAATAGTGGGACTTTCCATTCCATAGGTTTTCATCCCTCCGTTTACTGGCTGCCAGCCTTATAATAAATCTGCCCTAGCACTCCGGCTATATCATTATTGGCTTTTTCGTAGTCTTCCGGCCGGCCGATGTCCAGCCAGTAGCCAAGATGCTCCACCACCTTGATTTTTTCCTCGGCCCGCAACAATTCGTACATCAGGTCATCGAAACCAAAATAGGTGTTCTCAGGAACATAGTCGAGCACTCGTTTGTTGAATATGTAAATGCCCATGCTGACACTCACGTTATATTCGGGTTTTTCGATGAAATCCCGAACGTAATGATTCTCGTCAAATTTAATAACCCCAAAGTCCACTGCGGTTTTCCGTTTGAAAGTGGCTATGGTCATGATGGCATCACCGTGCAAATGCTCATGGTAAAGCCGGCGCAAGGACAAATCCGTCAGGACATCGCCATTCATAACCAGGAAATTGGTGGGTAAGGATTTTAACAGTTTAAGTGGTCCCACTGTACCCAACGGCTTGTCTTCCCGCGAATAATGAATATCCAAGCCTAAATGGGAGCCATTTCCGAAATAGGCTTTGATCAGATCACACATGTGATTGACGCATACATCAACCCTTTTTATTCCTTGGTTAGCGAGGTTGGCCAGCACCAGCTGCATAATAGGCTCCTCACCGATCGGAACCAGCGGCTTGGGCAGAGTTACCGTATAGGGTTTTAGGCGGACCCCTTTTCCGCCCGCCAAAATGACTGCCCGCATTTATCGTCACCTCAATCTGTCAGGATGCTGCTGAAAGTCAGGAAAATTATCTTCATATCGTTTATGAGCGACATGTCGTGAATATAACCCTTGCTCATCTTGATTTTCTTGGGCATGATAGTCTCGATATAACAGGTTTCCGGGTCGTCTACCTTCTCCAAAATGGAACCTTCATCGATATAGTAGATCGAAGCGTAGTCGGTGATGCCTGGTCGGACCTTAAGCACCTCCCGCTGCTCATGGCTGTAATGCTTGACAAAGTTGGGGGTTTCCGGCCGGGGCCCAACTACCGACATATCCCCCTTCAAAACGTTCCAGGCCTGGGGCAGCTCATCCAGCTTGGTTTTCCTCAAGAAACTCCCCACCCTGGTCATCCGCTGGTCATTGGCCAGGGTCAGTTTCGACCCTCGGTTACCGACATAATGGTGCATCTTGCGGAATTTGTAGATCTTGAAATGTTTCCCATCCTTGCCGACTCTGGTTTGAGCGTAGAATACCGGACCAGGCGAATCGATTTTGATGGCTATAGCGATAATGACGAAGACTGGCAGGAGGGCGATCAAACCCAGCAAAGAAAAGACAATGTCGTAGAACCTCTTCAGTAGCAACGTGGTTTGCTTGCGACGGAGAACCGATTCGATATCAGAGCGTCTCCCGGGGAATAAAACAACAGAGTTTATGTCCGCTTCCATAGCCCGCATGACAGCTTCAGGCATACTCACGTATTCTCACACTCCTCTCATTCAAACCTGGTATAATCCCTTGCGTTGGCTGCACCATGGATTATAGTGCGGACCGCTTAGTCTCTGGCTCTGACTGCTCCATAAAAACAAGAAAGCCGGGCTGACTGGTATTAAAACCAGGCAACCCGGCTGCCATTGCTTTTAAGCATTAGGCCCGTGGCTTTGCGTCCCTGTCTTTCAACAGGTTTGCCAGGAGGTAAACCTAACCTTTCGGGGGATAAGAAGCTACAATGACATTCGACATATAATCTTGTGACTATATTATACTATGAATTAAGCAAAATTTGTCATTTTTAGATAGACAATCGACTTTACTTTTTCCCCAAATGGCGGTTTACAAAATCATAGAATTATTAAATTATAAATGGTAATTAGTAGCATATTGCGTATATGGAATTCAGTTTATAATTACACGGCTTCACAATCAATCCTTTGGTGACGAAAACCTACCGAGTGCACAGAAAATAACTTGGGGTCTTTCCCCAAGTTATTGCCTTACGCATTTACATCCTGGCTCCATTTTCACACAATCCAATCAACCTGCTATAATGGATAAAAAAGGCTGTAATCTCAAATGTTATGAATTTGTAAGGAATCCAAAACCATGCGCAGCAACGTTACGAAGATAATTGGCACTATTATTATAGTCCTGGTCGTGTTGGGCTGGTGGGGTTACTATACGTGGCTCCATCCTGATCCGTCAGTTGGTAAACAACTGGCTGAGCAATTCGGAGACGACTTTTTCCAGCCCGGTTCATTAGACTTGCTTCCTGTGACCGAAAACAGCATATCTGCGGTCGAGCACTCGTTCACCGCAGATTTCCTCGCCGACCGCCAAAGGGATCACGACGCTCAAATCAATGGTGAATCCTTACCAAATGAATCTTTACCTATGGACGTAGAAAAATCTGCCCCGCAGATCTCTGAATCAAAAAACGGCGATAATAAATCTGCCCCGCAGATCACCGAGAAAAATGTTATTGATAAATATACTCCCAAATTCTATGCCTTAGAACAATTCACCAACAATCGACTGGAACAGATATACGCCGCAGCTGACCAAGAATACGACGAGAAATCCAGGGCGGGCACCCTGAACCATGCCGCCTGGACGCAAAAATATATGCAAGCCTGCCTTAAGCTTCAGGATTCTGTCAACCTCCAATTCTACGGCCTGGTGGACGAGATGGAAGCCGAACTGAAGGCCAATAACCTGTCCACGAGCATCATCGAGGAAATCAAACAAGAATATACCGCCAGCAAATACCGGAAAATCAAAGAACTCCTGGCCCGCGCGCACGGCGGATAAGTGTCACGGGGACGGGGTTGTTGACAGTCTTTTGTAAGTGTCACGGGGACGGGGTTGTTGACAATTTTTTTGACACAAGTGTCACGGGGACGGGGTTGTTGACAATTTTTTGACACGATGTCTGGATGCCTGTCCCCACGTTATTTGGCGGACTTTGCCCTCGCTTGGCGTCTTTTTAAATAAACACCCCAGACTAGGATATAAGGAGGTATACCCATTTGAAAAAGCTATGGTGGTTGGCAGTTGTAGTGCTATTGGGGATTGGCATCTATCTATTCACGGGTTCCCACTTCTCCACTGACGCTTTCACCCACGGTTTACTGAGGAGTCTCGGCTTTACCGAAGGTGCTATCGAAATATTGGAGACGCTGCTGCGCAAAGGAGCCCACATGATCGAATTCGGCTTAGCGGCCATTATCGTCTATCTAGTTCTTCCCAAACGGCGCTGGAGTTATCCCGTCGCTTGGGCCTCCGCTACCATTCTCGGCATAGCTGACGAGATCCACCAGATGTACCTGCCCGGGCGCACCGCCCTCCTATCAGACGTCGCTTTGGATTCCCTGGGGGCTTTGTTGGCCTTATTGATCCTCTACCGTATCAGAAGAAAGTATAAATAATTAAATCCAAGGAAACACGGGGACAAGGAAGCATGGGGACGGTCCAGACGGTCCTGTTGCTTCCTTTTTCTTCCTTTGGAGGGGTCGGTTGCAAATAACTTGGGGACAGGCCCCAAGTTATTATCGATATTATCACGTCCTAGCGCCGGCTGGCTGGGCCTTTGATACTCTTCAAGTCCGCGCCGGCTTGAGGGCCGCCTCGAAGTTATTTGTCCCAGGTTGTTCATCAAAGTGATATATTTCTCAAATAGAATTTCGTAAAATGTATATAAGAAGAATTATTCAGGGGAGGTAATTGTAATGTCGTTTTTCAAGGATTTGAGCAAGAAGATCACCGAAGGAGTACAGGACGCGACTGAGAAGGCTTCCGAATTGGTTGAAGTGCAGAAATTGAACGCAGCCATCAATAAAGAAAAAAACGCGATTGCAGATGCCAAGCAGCAGATTGGTGATAAAATTTTCGCCATGTACCAGTCCGGCGAATCCCTTCCCGACATACTCTCCGCTGATTTATTGACTATCACCACCCACCTTCAAAACATAACTGGTCTGGAGGCCAAGATCCGCGAAGTCAAAGGCGAATCTCCTATTTCGGCCCCGGCCCAACCCCAAGCGGCAGCCCCTGCTGCACCGGCTGCTCCGGCCGCCGAAGTCGCAGTTGAAATACCCGAGCGCTGAAGCGCAACCGGCGGCGATCAAGTTCTGTCCCGAATGCGGCGCCAAGCTCTCTGAAGGTACGGCCTTCTGCGGTGAGTGCGGCACCAAGGTCCAGTAATAGCGGCAGTTTATCACGCAATATTTGTAAAACAGGAGGTATCAACAGTGATTTGTAAGCAGTGTGGTAACGAGGCCGGCAGCGGCAAGTTCTGTGTCAATTGCGGTGCTCCTACCGGCATGGCCGCAGCCCCTTTGGCGGGTACAGCTCCAACGCCAGCGACTCCATCAATCCAGGCTAACACCGGCCAGGGCATGCGCCGGGCCCATGAAGTCGAATTCAAGATATATGGAGAGGACCTGCAGTTTGTCGAGATCATGCTCGATCCCCAGGAAACGATCGTGGCGGAGGCTGGCGGCATGATGTACATGGACAGCGAGATCAAGATGGATACCATCTTCGGCGACGGTTCCGGCAAAACCGGTAACGATTTGAAGAGCAAACTGTTTTCCGCCGGTAAACGTGTGCTGACCGGGGAAAGTCTGTTTATGACCGCTTTTACCAACACCGCCACCACCAAGAAATGCGTGTCCTTTGCGGCTCCCTATCCGGGCCGGGTGGTGGATTTCGATCTGACCGACTACGGCGGAGTGCTGATTTGCCAGCGGGACGCCTTTCTCTGCGCCGCCAAAGGCATCTCGATCGGAATTGCATTTCAGAAGAAAATCGGGGCCGGACTCTTCGGCGGGGAAGGCTTCATCATGCAGAGGCTGGAAGGCGACGGCTTGGCCTTTATGCATGCCGGCGGGACCATTATCAAAAAGGAACTGGCCCGGGGTGAGACCCTGAAGCTGGACACCGGCTGCCTGGTAGCCCTGACCCAGACCGTAAATTACGATATCCAATTTGCCAGCGAC
>JAKJCH010000038.1 GCA_022706565.1 Bacillota bacterium
CCAGCACCTCCAGTAAAGCTGAAGCTGGGTCACCCCGGAAATCGGTTGTCATTTTGTCGATTTCATCCAGCAGGAAGACCGGGTTACGGGAACCGGCCTGTTTGATGCTGTTTAAAATGCGTCCCGGCATGGAGCCTACATAAGTGCGACGATGTCCCCGTATCTCGGCCTCGTCCCGCACCCCACCCAGCGACATGCGCACAAACTTGCGACCTAGGGAGCGCGCAACTGATTTACCCAGTGACGTCTTACCCACCCCCGGCGGTCCCACCAGGCAAAGGATAGGCCCCTTTATCTTCTTGGCCAGTTTCCGGATAGCCAGGTACTCCAGAATCCTTTCCTTTGGTTTACCCAAGCCGTAGTGGTCTTCATTGAGAATCTTTTCGGCCAGGTCGAGATCGATTCGATCCCTGGTCTCGATCGACCAGGGCAGCGACAGGGCCCAATCCAGGTAATTCCTGACCACTACCGCTTCCGCCGAAGATGACGGCATCTTTTCCAGCCGCTCCACTTCCTTGTTTATCTTCTCCAGAGCCTCTTTAGGGAGACCGGCCTTATCAATCCGCTCCCTTATTTCCTCTATTTCCGCCGAGCGTTCATCCTTATCGCCCAATTCCTTCTGAATTGCCTTCATCTGTTCGCGCAGATAGTATTCCTTTTGCGTCTTCTCCATCTGCTTGCGCACTCGGAT
Organism: Bacillota bacterium; assembly: GCA_022706565.1. Taxonomy (GTDB): domain Bacteria; phylum Bacillota; class Syntrophomonadia; order Syntrophomonadales; family Syntrophomonadaceae; genus PHAA01. The sequence goes on from JAKJCH010000038.1 coordinate 692, forward strand.
GTTTATCTTGCGCTCCAGTTCCAGGACTTCCATCTCTTTGGCCAGGATTTCGCATACATAGTTCAGTCGCTTGCCAACTTCCATCTGCTCCAAGACCGCCTGCTTCTCAGGTATGCGCAGGTTCAAGTGAGAAGCGATCACATCCGCCAGGCGGCCAGGTTCTTCTATAGCCACCACAGATACTACAGTCTCAGGTGGTATCTTTTTACTCATGCGCACATACTGCTCAAACTGATATACTACCGTCCGCATCAAGGCTTCGGTCTCAGCATCCTTCTTGACTGGTTCATTCTTGAATTCCTCGATGGTGACCTCCATAAAATTTTCATTGGGGCGGAAGGTCTTTATCCGGGCCCGATGCAGACCTTCGACCAACACGCGCATGGTCCCACCCGGCATTTTGAGAACCTGCCTGATCTCGGCTACGGTTCCCACTTCATAGATATCCTCCTCGTTGGGTTCATCGGTCTGAGCTTCTTTTTGAGTTGCTAAGAATATCTCTTTGGAACCCAGCATGGTTTCTTCAATGGCATTAATCGATTTTTTTCGGCCTACATCCAGGTGAATAACGGTATACGGGAACACCAGCAGTCCCCGCAGCGGTAGAATTGGAATGTCACGGTAAGTTTTTTCCTCTTGTTTCATAAAAACACCCCCAAGTGGTCTGCCATACATATATAAATGCCTGCCGGTATATAGGGATCGTGCAATCCGGGCAGGTCTTGGCACAGCAACAGTAGTTTATTATAGCAGAACTAATAGTTTTAATCTATTATAGCCGATTCCAGTACTTCATGTATGTCCCGGACCGCAATTACCTCTATTTCAGGCAGGTCATCGAAGGTATTGAGCCAATTGTCCTGGGGAATCAATACCCTACGGACCCCGGCTTTGATCGCTGCCTGCACTTTCGCATTCACTCCTCCTACCGGCTTTACCCTGCCATGTACTGACATTTCGCCGGTCATGGCTACCAGATTGTTGACTGGTTGGGCCTTGATCGCCGAATAAACAGCAGTAGCTATGGAGACTCCGGCCGAGGTTCCATCAACTGGGGTTCCGCCGGGAAAATTGATGTGGATGTGGAAGTCATGTATATTGAGGCCGCATTGAGATTGCAGTACGGTGAGCACACTCTCCACCGCGCCCAAAGCCATGCTTTTGCGCCGCAGGGTGCGGCCTCCGGAGCCCATTTCTTCGGATTCTACCACCCCGGTCACTCTCCAGGTGCCTTTGCCAGGATCTGCCGGGGTTATGGCTGCTTCGACTTCGATCAAGGTACCGATATTGGCACCGAATACAGCCAAGCCGTTTACCAGCCCCACCTGGGGATGGTCCTTGACCTTCAACTCCAAACGAGCTGTCAGGTTGCCGTTGTTGATCACCTTCTGCACTATTTCATTGGTGATCCGGTTTGTTTTCTCAACCTGGGAAATCCCGGCTACCAACTGTACTATATTGACTGCTTCTCGACCGTTGCCTGCATGGCGGCTGATTTCCTCGGCAGCCTTTTCGTCCAAATTCAAACCCACCTTGGCGGCAGCATTCTTAGTAATATCGAGTATACATTGATGATCCAAAGGGCGGAAGAAAACCTCCAGGCAACGCGAACGCAAGGCTGCCGGTATATCAGCCGGCATCCGGGTCGTGGCCCCGACCAGCCTGAAATCAGCCGGCAGACCATTTTGAAAGATATCGTGAATATGTTTGGGTATATTACGATCATTTTCGTTATAGTAAGCGCTCTCCAACAGTACCTTGCGATCCTCGAGGACCTTGAGAAGCTTGTTCATCTGCAGCGGATGGAGTTCTCCGATTTCATCGATAAACAACACGCCGCCGTGGGCCTTAGTGCAGGCTCCCGGCTTGGGCTGCGGAATACCCGCGCTTCCCATCGAACCAGCCCCTTGGTAAATTGGGTCATGCACCGACCCGATCAAGGGATCGGCTATGTTGCGTTCATCGAAGCGACAAATGGTGGCATCGATTTCAATAAACTTGGCGTCCTCCTTGAAAGGGGACATATGATTCGTCCGAGCTTCTTCCAATACCAGGCGGGCAGCCGCGGTTTTGCCTACCCCAGGGGGGCCATAGATGATCACATGCTGGGGATTGGGGCCGCACAAGGCTGATCTTAAAATATCTATACCCTCTTGCTGCCCAATGATATCGTTGAAATGGCCAGGACGACTGAGGCTCGACAGGGGTTCGCTCAATTTAACGCTGCGCATCTGCTGCAGCTGCCGGTATTCCTTTTCCGTGGACTGGACTATCACCGCCTTGCGGCCCTGCTGACTCTTAAGCAAATTCCAGAAATAAACCCCGATTACTATACTAAAAAATAATTGAATTAAAAAAAATATACCACCATATTGTACAAACACATTGTTCATCAAGCTCGTTCCTTTCGCAACACTTCCGCTCATATTATTCCCCGGGTGAAATGAGGAGAAGCCCAGTAAAAAAAGGCAGCTTACGCTGCCTTTTCCTAGAACGAACAATAATGTTAAGCTGTCAACCGGTTAATTGACTCGACGCTTGGCATCAACAGTTACCAGCAGAGGTTTCTCCTTTTTGCTGATGACGTCCTTGGTAATTAATACCTTGGTGATGTCGATTCGCGACGGGACTTCGTACATTACGTCCAGCATGACGTCTTCGATAATGGCTCTCAAACCGCGGGCACCGGTGTTGCGCTGCATGGCCTCTTCCGCTATAGCCTGCAGGGCATCGGGCATGAACTCCAAGTCTACCCCGTCCAGCTCAAAAAGCTTCTTATATTGTCTGACCAGAGCGTTCTTAGGCTCGGTCAGGATCTTCACCAGGGAATCCTTATCCAAGGCATCGAGGCTCACAATGATCGGTACCCGACCTACGAATTCCGGAATCAAACCGTAGCGAAGCAAGTCCTGGGGCAGGATCATATTTAATATCTCCCCGATCTTCTTCTCTTCCCGGCTCTTGATATCGGCTCCGAAGCCCATTACCTTCTCGCCCACCCGATTCTGGATTATCTTGTCGATGCCTTCGAAAGCACCTCCGCAAATGAAAAGGATATTACTAGTGTCGATCTGGATAAACTCCTGGTGAGGATGTTTACGCCCACCCTGGGGAGGTACGCTGGCAACGGTGCCCTCTAAGATCTTCAACAGGGCTTGCTGCACGCCTTCGCCGGAAACATCACGGGTGATGCTGGGATTATCCGTTTTGCGGGCTATTTTGTCTATCTCATCAATATATACAATACCCTTTTCAGCCTTCTCGATATCATAGTCAGCAGACTGAATCAGCTTGAGCAGAATGTTCTCCACGTCCTCGCCCACGTAACCGGCTTCGGTCAGCGATGTGGCATCGGCAATGGCGAACGGAACATTGAGGATCTTGGCCAGGGTTTGGGCGAGCAGGGTCTTACCGCTGCCGGTGGGGCCCAACATCATAATGTTGCTCTTCTGCAGCTCCACATCATCCATCTTCATACCCAGGTTGATGCGCTTGTAATGATTATAGACCGCTACCGCCAACGACTTCTTGGCTGTATCCTGGCCGATGACGTACTCATCCAAGGTCTCGCGTATCTCTTGGGGCTTGGGGATATCCCCCATTTTGAAGCCGATGTCTTCTGCTAATTCTTCTTCAATTATTTCATTGCATAATTCAATGCATTCATCACAGATGTATACGCCCGGACCGGCCACCAATTTTTTGACTTGATCCTGGGTCTTACCGCAGAAAGAGCATTTCAGTTGGCCTTTGTCATCCCCGTATTTATGCATGTTACACCTCACTTTTAGAAGGGCTTATTTACAGTATATTACTTATTGGTGCGTTTGGCGAATACATCATCTATAATACCATATTCCCTGGCTTCTTCAGCAGACATAAAATAGTCCCGTTCGGTATCAGATTGAATACGGCTCAAGGGCTGACCGGTACGTTCCGCCAGAATCCGGTTGAGGTTTTCCTTCATCTGCAGGATACGGCGGGCATGGATCTCTATATCAGTCGCCTGGCCCTGGGCACCACCGGCGGGCTGGTGAATCATAATCTCGGCATTGGGAAGGGCAAAGCGTTTCCCCTTTTCGCCGGCAGCCAGTAGAAAAGCCCCCATGCTGGCAGCCATTCCCACACATATAGTGGAAACGTTGGGTTTGATCAACTGCATGGTGTCATATATGGCCATGCCGGAGGTTATCGAACCACCCGGACTATTAATATATAGGTTAATATCCTTATCGGGATTCTCCGCCTCCAGGAAAAGCAACTGGGCTATCACCAGATTGGCTACATTGTCATCGATGGCACTGCCCAGAAATATTATCCGGTCCTTCAGTAACCGGGAGTAAATGTCATAGGAACGCTCTCCCCGATTAGTCTGTTCCACTACCATTGGAATCAGGTAAGACACTTGGCAACCCTCCTCGTATCATAGTATTCGTTCGCTCTTACATATAGTATTCGTATTAAACCTCGGTTTCCTGCGGTTGCTCAGGAGATTCCTGCTCCTCAGCCGTATCCTGAGGCCCGGCGGCTTCCCCGGCATCGGGTTCTACTTCGGTTATAACCGCATGGTCAACCAAATACTGGACCGCTTTGTCTATCTTCATGTTGTGGCGAATGCGGTCCATGATCCCTTCTACATTCTGGCGCGCCTGATCGAACTCAACCCCCATCTGCTGGGCAATCTCACTTATCTGCTGGTCTATTTCTTCATCGGTCAGTTCAATACCTTTTTCTTCAATCATTTTTTCCAGCACAAAATTGGTTTTGGCCTGTTCGATGGCTTGGGGTCTCATATCCTCTTTGAATTCCTCCACATTGCTGCGGGTCATCTGAAAATACTGTTCCAAGCTGATCCCCTGAGTAGCCAGGCGTTGCTCGAATTGGCCCAGGATAGTTTCCAATTGCATCTCGACCACTGCCGGGGCAATGTCGACTTGGCTCAGTTCCACTAACTTGATTACCGCCTGGTTTTTCGTGGCATCTTCGCGGCGCATTTCCATGGTCTTGATGAGGTTCTGGCGGACATCGTCAATTAATTCCGCCATGGTATCAAAATCGCTGATTTCCTGGGCAAACTCATCATTCAGCTCTCGCATCACTTTGGTTTCCACCTTGACAACGGTGGTTTCGAAAACTGCGTCCTTGCCTCTCAAATCTTCGGCATGATAGTTGTCGGGGAATCTGACCTCCACATTCTTCGATTCACCAGCTTTGAGTCCCACCAACTGGCTCTCAAATCCCGGAATAAAAGTATTGGAACCCAGTTCCAACTGGTAGCCCTCGCTGGCTCCGCCCGGGAATGGCACTCCCTCGATGGTGCCGACAAAATCGATTACCACAGTGTCGCCTATTTCGGCTGGAGCTTCGATCTTCTCCACCAGTTGAGCATAACGGCTCCGCAAATCATCCATGCGCTGGTTAACGTCTTCTTCGGTCACTGAGAACTTGGGAACGCTTATTTCCAATCCTTCCATCGGACCCAACACCACTTCTGGTTTGACAGCCACTTTAACTTTGAATTCAAAGGTAGATCCGGGCTGTAGCTTCTCGAAGTCGATATCAAAATCCGGCTGGGCTATGGGATCTACCTCCAGTTCCAGAAGAGCCTTTTCATAAGCTGCCGGCACTACGAACTCCAGGGCATCTTCAAAGAGTATTTCCTTGCCAAAATGAGCTTCTAGAAATGCGCGAGGCACCTTACCCTTGCGGAAACCCGGAATCGTCACCTGTTTGACCACTTTGCGGTAGGCCTTTTCGAATCCTTCCTCCAGAGTGGCAGCATCCACTTCGATTTCCAGATAAGCCTCACTGTTTTCTATTTTCTCTAACCTGGCGCTCATTTATGCTCCTCCTAACTTTAATATAGACTCTGAATTTGGCTATACAGCCACACCAATATGTTTAGCACATCAGCACTAAAAAGACAACACCCCGGCCTGAGCCGAGGCATAGATTACTATGGAGCGGAAGACGAGATTCGAACTCGCGACCCTCGCCTTGGCAAGGCGATGCTCTACCACTGAGCCACTTCCGCACTTCATCCTGTCCTACCTATAAAATCATAAAGAAACTGCCCCATCAAGTCAAGCCACCACCCGGTTTTTATTTTAATAAATCAAGTTCAGGCCTCATTTCTGCCCGAATCGCTATCCCCCATACCGCCAAAAACAGAGCCAAAAGGTTCATCATCCTTGCTCTCTGCATATTCCTCGGCCTTCTTCATCTGGCTGACATAACCCAAAATACCGCCAGGATTGAGGGATTCCACCATGTTGCTGGGTACGATGACTAGGGCTGTCTTCTGTTTGATACCCTCGTAGAGGATATTCATGGCCCGCAGGCTGAAGGCCTCAGGATTCTTGCGGTAACTCTTGGCCGCCTCGGTGAACTTGTCGGCGATCTCCACCTCGGCAGTAGCCAGAATGACCCGGGCCCGGCGTTCACGGTCGGCCTGGGCCTCACGCGACATGGCGTCCTGGAGTTCGATGGGAATCATTACATCGCGGATCTCCACCGAATGCACTGAAACACCCCATGATTCAGTGCGGGCATCGATCATCATCTTTAGCTCTTCATCCAGATGCTCCCGGCCGGTAAGCATCTCCGACAATTCAGTTTTACCGATGACATCTCGCAGGGTCGTCTGGGCCGCCCAGAAGACCGCCTTCTGGTATTCCTCTACCTCCAGCGCGGCTTTGATGGGATCGACCACCACCCAGAACATGACCGCATCCACATTAACCGGCACATTGTCGCGGGTCAGGGTCTTTTCCGCCGCAAAAAAGGTAGTACGGATACGCAGGTCGATCCAGATGGGAACCTCATCGACTACCGGTATAATCCAGAAGATTCCCGGTCCCGCCAAACGCATGAACTTGCCCAGACGCAGTACCACCACCCGCTCCCACTGTCGGGCAATGCGCATGGCCAACCCTATAATCACCGCCAGCAGCCCGAATATGACGGTGGCGATGACCGAATCGACGATAAAATACATATAGACGGCCAGTCCGGCCAACACCAGGAATATCAGGATAGCCAAGCCATTGCTCTTGGAACCTTGGGAACTGATCCAATCATCTACAGTCAGTTTTCTCTCTTCGCCCATCCGATTCCCCTCCAATTCTGATGTATTAACCAGTGCCAATCCGAAGAAATTTAAGAATTATTACTACCTATATTATAAACACATTGTGTTGCTTTATGGCTTGATTGGAGTTGGTAAAAACGGGGTGCCTGAGGCGTCACCAAATTGAGGTGGTCCTTAATATATTAAATATGAAGAGAAATTTTGAAAGGGGCAGGATATTATATGCTGATGGCGAGCCGATTTCTCCGGCAGCATTCCCCCATGATGAACGGGCCGGATGTCTTGGAAATCCAAACCCTGATGGCCGCCCGTGGCCTGGACCCAGGGCCCCTGGACGGGATCTTCGGTCCCTTGACTGAACAGGCGTTGCGACAGTTCCAACAAGACCACGGACTGAAAGATGACGGCATAGCCGGGCCCGATACCTGGCGGGCCCTGACTCGCGGGCATGACTTCGACCTGGTTGAAACGGCCGCGGTTTTGCCTAAGATCCATGTTCATATCGATACCAGGATACTGACCATGACTCGCAGCGGCGCTATTACTACCTACCCGGTGGCCGTGGGGAGACCTTCCACTCCATCCCCGGTCGGCGAATGGAAGGTGGTCTTCAAATCAATGAATCCCGGCGGACCTTTTGGTGTCCGGTGGATGCGGCTCAGCGTCCCTTGGGGTGGTTATGGTATCCATGGCACCAACAATCCCAATTCCATCGGTAAAGCCGTCAGTCATGGATGCATACGCCTATACAATGAAGATGTGGTCAAACTGTATGATCTGACCCCGGTGGGAACACCGGTCAGTATAACCGGCACGGTCCGCAAGATCCGCACCCTGAAATATGGCATGCGGGGGCAAGACGTCCAGCAGGTTGAACAGATGCTCTTCGACCTGGGCTATCTATCTCTAAGCCCCGACCGTTATTATGGCCAAACCACCCGACGAGCCGTGCTGGCATTTCAAAAGGACCAAAAACTGCCGCGCACCGGCAGAGTAAACCGCAGCACGTTGAAAGCCCTGCAGATTGAACATGACCAGGTTATGGATGACACCAACCCTTGATGCATGAATTGACAGGGATTCCGTGCAAATGTTATTATTTAGAGGTTCGGGGTGTAGCGCAGCTTGGTAGCGCGTCTGGTTTGGGACCAGAAAGTCGCAGGTTCGAATCCTGTCACCCCGACCATTATAAAAGCCGAAAAACAGGGCTCTCACTTTTAGCGGGAGCCCTGCATTTTTTGATATTCCCTACTGAAGTTGCAACCGGGCCATAACTCAGGCCCTATCCCCAAGTTAATCTCCCCCCTCTGTTCAACGGGACATTACGTGACATGTGGGGGGCGGAAGCCATGCATCGATAGACAACGTAGCGCCGATTAATCTTGAGGTTCTTGTTCAGGCAATTGTTCCGGTGTCTGTTCTGATTCTTGCTCTGGTTCCTGTTCGGGCACCAGTTCCGTTGACGGCGCTGGATTCAACTGTTGCATTTGTTCAGCCAGGAAATCCTCATAATCACGGGCATCTTTTACTTCCGGCACCGTGAACGCCAGGCCGTAATCCGACATGGTATAGGTTCCCTGCATGGCCATGGCCATATCGATAGCCGCGGCCGGACTCTGTGCAGTGGCTGGAATATCCATGTTAAACTTTATATTCCCGGCCAAATCCATGTAATCATTGTAGAATGTTGCTTTGTCAATCCAAACGGAGTAGACAAAATCAAGCTCCATCCCTTCCAGTATCTTCTGCATATCTACATCTTGGTCCATAGACGGAATCTGCTGCATAATGCCTTTGAAATAATCACTCTTAAATATGTCGCCGCCCATAACACCATTAAGAACCCAATATTCTTTGCCATCCTTTTGCTGATCATTGGCAAAGGTCAGGGCTATGCCCATCTCCTTAATTTGTTTCATGGCCGCAACCGGATCCTGAGTCATGGACTGTTTCATCAATTCTTCGAGATTCAAACCCTCCAGGTTCATCTTGAGCCATCCGGTCTCGGGCATGTTCATAAACACCCCATCCTCATTGAACAGCATCTCCATTCTTATGGTTTGCGGCTCGGGGGCAGGGCTTTCGGGTGCATTCACCACGGATGTCTGCTTCATGTACATAAGCATGGGCTCAATCTGAAGCCAGGCTTCTACGTCCGAATCCATATTCATCTTCATGGTTTGGTCTTCTTCTCCGGTTGCTTTGGCGGTCATATCCATGTCGATCTGCATATCAGCCGTCATTTTGTAACGCCCCGCCTGCGTGATCATGGCAGAGGATTTGGCCATGACTTCCTCAGCCGTCATTCCATCCCGGGTTTCGTTATAAGCGACGGATATGGTACTGGTATCACCGTCCCATGAAACTGATGCCCCCACAGCCTCAAATACAAAACGCAGCGGTATGTAGGTTTTACCTTCCATAACGTCAGGTGCCAGTGGCATCGTCAGGGTTTCTCCGTTCACGACAGCGGCAGTGCTGCCCACAGTCATCTGGATGGTCTTGTCGTTCTCGGTAATGGTAATGGAATCTCCTTCCACGGCTACGTCACAACCTAGAAAGTTCATAATGACATCCGGGGTGACCCTGGTCACTCCGCTCTCAATACTAGGCGCTTGCTTAGGTTGATATGGTTTCCCGTTGAACTCCAGATTGGCAGCCAAAGTTGGGGTCGCCATTAACAGCACCATAATGAGAGTAAGCAAAATAGTAACTTTTCCTTTCATTCTTTCGCTCCTTCCATTAGTAGTTGTAATGTCCCTTTCCACATTATACATGAATCGAACCGCGTTTCTTGCCGCTTCCGGTTGGTATTAACTGGACTAACAGGACATCCGTGCCCCATCGTGTCATTTCTTGATTGTTTACCCGTAACGGTATTCTACGCCGAAGGTGCCGCGGGGGAACTCCCATTTGGCCAAGATGGTTTTGCCGCACAGGATACGACAGGTGCCGCATTCCAAGCAGCCGGCATAGTCAAAAAATACTTCCCCGTTCTTATTCAGCTTGTAGATACCCGCGGGGCAGGCCACCATCAGTTTGCGGTACTCGTTCATATCCACATCTTCTTTGAGAACGATGTGAGCATTCTCTTCGTCCACATAGAACTTGTTGATGGAGAGTTTGGCGTCTACGTTAACTTTTTCGCTTGCAGCGGTGTTCATATCGTTTTCATCCCCTTCCACCCGTCTTTAATCAGGTTCCAGATGCCGATCTTTTTGACATGGGGCATCATTTTCTTCATTAAAGGCCGGGCAGGTTTGCCGTCCATCACGAACATGTCGGTCAGCATGTCCACGGCCATTTTTGGATAGGCGTCAAATATTCGCGGGGTGCCCTCGAGGAAATGGGGGAACTGGCGGTACAGTTTCATATCCGGCAGGACGAAGCTCTCTTCCATATACTTCTGGTAGTTCTGCAGGCCGGCGGCGCTGAAATCATCATTCTGTTTGGCATCGAGCACTGCTTTGGCTGCGCATTCGGCTGAAGCTATCGCGAAGTCCATGCCTCTTATGGCGTAACCCAGGTTAATGCACAGGCCAGCCCCGTCACCTACTACCATCACCCCGTTGCCGATGATCCTGGGCATCATGTCGAAGCCACCCTCCGGGACCAGGTGGCCGGAGTATTCCTTCAAAGTGGCTCCTTTGAGAAGGGGGGCCACGGCGGGATGATTGTGGAAG
>JAKJCH010000039.1:0-233 GCA_022706565.1 Bacillota bacterium
CTTGCAGCTGAATCCGTACCATTCCAACCTCTTCTGCAGACAGATAAGATTGCCCCGGTCGCCATACAGGTTCATCAGGTCGGGATACATATGGGCTATACAGAACTTCTCCATATCGGCAATCACCTGGTCCATTATTTTAGCGTCGCGCACCGATCCGTTAAATATCAGGCAGACCGTCCCGGAGAGCTTGTCCCTCTCTGTGGAGCGCGGTATTGTTTCTGCAGTCTCAG
>JAKJCH010000039.1:243-11397 GCA_022706565.1 Bacillota bacterium
TTGACTCTGACTGCCATATCCCCGCTGCGCTGGCCGGAACAGATCACTCGGTTGATGGCATCCGCCTCAGGAACCAGCATCTCGACATCAGCATCCCATATCCAGCTAATATCCCTTCCGTCGGCAGCATTATCATTCAAGGCCAGGAAGAGGTTCTTGGCAGCCGGATCCATTGCCAGCATACTCAAGCTTTGATTGAAACCGGTGGGGTTTTTGATCAGGATCAGAACCACCTGTTTACCCTTGATGGTGAAGGTCTCCATGCGGCCTGCCTGGGGACGGAACTCGGCAATAGCTTTTTGGATTACGTCGGTGTCCATTCCGCTCAGCCGGGCCAGGCTCACCGCGGCCAGAACGTTGTAGGCGTTATAGAATCCCTGATATGGACTCTCAACGGCCAGGTTATTTATCTCAAAACTGATGTTGGGGGTCAGCTGCAATGAAGTCGCCCGGAAATCGGGATTAGGATTGGCATTACCACATCCCGGACATTTGAAAACCCCCAGTTGGGCATAGTGAAAACGAGCGTAGTCCAGTTCATGCCCGCAGACCACACAGTAGCGACCCTCCCGGCTGTCAGCCCCCGCCAAAGAATCGTAGATGGTATTGGCAAAACCGTAATACCAGCAACGCAGCCCGGTAGCCAAGGCAAAATCAGACTGGAGCGGATCATCACCATTCAAGACCAGATCGATATCGGTGGCCTTGACCGCTTCTTTAATCAATCCTATGGTGTGATCGAGTTCGCCGAACCGATCCAGTTGGTCCCGGAAGAAGTTGGTAATCAGCAGGTAACGTGGTTTCAGCACCTGCAACAAGAGCGGCACATTGGCTTCATCGGTTTCCAGCAAGGCAAAGTCGAAGGGCTTGGTACCGAGCCAATTGGTGGAGTTGATAAAAGCAGTGGTTATTCCAGGTATCATGTTGGCCCCGGCCTGGTTATGGACTAGTGTATTGCCCTGAGCGCGAATAATAGCAGCCACCATATTGGAGGTGGTGGTTTTGCCGTTGGTGCCGGTTATCACCAAGGTACTGCGCCGGATATTACGGCCCAGGACCTGGAGAATGGGAGGATAAATGCGGGCCGCTACTCTCCCGGGCAGGTTGCTCCCCTGATTGCCGGCCAGACGGCTGGCCAGGATAATTGCTTTTCCCGCCAGGATGGCCAGGATCTTCAATATGTATGACACCGGTACATTCCTTCACAAATGATTTACGATCTGATCCAGGAACTGATTTTCCTCAGGGCGCGGGATTGCTGGTGTTGGCCGCCTTGCAGCTGCTCATAAACCCCCTGTAATTTCAAGGCCATGTTACGGGACGACATCTGCTCCGCCCGGTGCAGGGCATTGACTTGCAGATGGCGATAATACCGGTCGTCCTGCAGGACCCGGATCACGGCGGCAGCGAATTCATCACTGTCTTCACCGGTCAGCAATCCGTCTACTCCCTCTCGTACCATCTCCCGAACACCAGAAGCTCGTACTGCCACCACCGGCAGTCCTGCCGCCATCGCCTCACCCAAAACCAAGCCCTGAGTCTCAGTCAAGGATGAGAATACAAACAGCTCGGATGAATAGTAAGCATTAACCAGCGACTCGAAGGGCAATTGACCGGTAAAGACCACGTCTTGTTCGGACAGGTGCATCGATGCGACCAAATCCTTGAGCTCCTCCTCCAACGGTCCCCCCGCCACCAAGACCAGGGTAGTATCGGGCAAGGTCCGCTTTATTTTTTGGAAGCATTCAATGAGGAAAGGCACGTTCTTTTCCTGACTCAGGCGCCCGGCGTACAACAGAATTCGATGATGCGACGGAATAGGATAATTGCGGCGCAGCCAGCCTCTATCGCCCCCTTGGAATTTATCCAGGGGAATACCGGTGGGAACCACACTAATCGGAGTAGTCACCAAAAAGCTCCTGATAATAGACTCTATCTCATGGGAGGGGGCGATAATATGATCACATTCATTGCAGAAATAGCGGCTGTATTTAATAGTCACATCCTTGATCAGGTCCTTGGCCATGGGAACGTAGTGAACATACTGATCATAGCGGGTATGGTATGTAAACAACAAAGGCAGATCGAATTTGCGGGCGTAGTGCAACCCCACCCGCCCCAAGGTAAAAGGTGAATGGACATGTATAATATCCAGTTGCAGTTTCTTCATTAAGGCCAGCATTCCCGGGTGGACCGGCAGGGCCAGAGTATAGCCGGGATTGGTCGGAGCTGGGATCGAGAAGTAACGGAAAACATTGTCTTCTTCATCACAATTGGGATAACTAGGAGCAAAAATATATATGTCATGTCCTAACCGGGTCAATTCATCCTTGAAGGTGGAAATTGAAGTCACCACTCCACTGGTATATGGCTTATAGCTCTCAGTGAAGATGCCGATTTTCAATCATGCTACCCCCTTTATAGAATTATTTACTATTACTATTCTACCATTATTGACTATTTCAATCACAGTGCTGCTCTCAGGACAGTTGCTCGGTACGGTATTGATCCAGGGCATTGTTTATTCGGTCCAGCTCAATGTGGAGCACCTGGAGATGGCCGGCCAGATCGGCCGGGTGGACCATGTTGGCCGGCAGCATCCCGCTCCAATATAGGGACTGTTGATAGAGTTCTTCATTGTTCTGGATCAGTTGCTCCAGTTCATGTTTCTTCTTTAACAATTGAGCTTGTTCATTCAATCCCAGCACCTCATATCTTTCCCTGCGGCAGGTGGAAAACATCGGTGTAAATCTGGTTTTGCACAATTTCTATGATCTCCGCGATGAAATCACCGATCAAGGGCATATTGATTACCACCAACCTCTGCAGCAGGTATATTACCAGGGCCGCCAGCAGGGTGAAACCTATCGCCATTCCAAATCCCCGTACCACTCCGATCCAAAAGTTCACGAACAGTAACCGGCGAGGATTATGGACCATATCAACATATTCAGTGATACCGGTCTTTTCCATGGCCACGGACAGATCATCCAGTTTGGCGGAGATGTCCTCCAGAAGGCCTCGGTCGCTTTTGGTTTCCGGCTTTTCATCCATAGCAGCCCGCTCCTTATAATATTATTCCTTGGTTGGGGCAAATAAATACTGTCAATTGTTCAGGGAGTGAATCGGCGCGGGTATCCTGCCTCGCCGGTTGATAAACCCGGCCGGCGAAAACCGGTTGACTTTCATGACTGGGGCCCGGCCCAGCAAGCCGCCAAATTCCACCCAATCTCCTTCCCCCTTGCCCGGCGCCGGTATGATCCTAACCGCGGTGGTCTTGCGATTGATCATGCCTATCGCCGCCTCGTCAGCAATTATGGCGGATATGATCGCTGCCGGAGTATCACCGGGAATAGCTATCATATCCAGGCCGACCGAGCAGACACAGGTCATGGCTTCGAGTTTTTCCAGGCTCAAGGCTCCGTCATCGACAGCATTTATCATCCCCTGGTCTTCGCTTACCGGTATAAAAGCCCCAGATAGTCCGCCCACATATGATGAAGCCATGGCGCCGCCTTTCTTGACCGCATCATTCAACATGGCCAGGGCAGCAGTGGAACCATGGGCTCCAACCTTCTCCAGTCCCATCGACTCCAGGATGTCGGCCACACTGTCACCGATAGCCGGAGTCGGCGCCAGGGATAGGTCTATAATCCCAAATGGAACATTTAATCTTCGGGAAGCAATACGGGCTACCATCTCTCCGGTACGGGTTATTTTAAAAGCGGTATTCTTAATGATATTGGCCAGTTCGCCCAGATCAGCATCCGGATGTTTCCTGACCGCACTCAGCACTACGCCAGGACCACTGATACCGATATTCAATACCGTTTCTGGTTCCCCCACCCCGTGAAAAGCGCCCGCCATGAAGGGATTGTCTTCCACTGCATTGCAAAATATCACCAGCTTGGCGCAGCCCAACCCATCTCGGTCGGCGCTAAGCCGGGCGGTATCCTTGATTATCTCCCCCATGCGATAGACGGCATCCATATTAATGCCGGATTTGGTGGTGGCCAGGTTTACCGATGAACACACCCGTTCGGTCCCCGACAGAGTCTCGGGGATAGCCTCGATCAAGGCCAAATCACCCCTGGTGAATCCCTTGTGTACCAAAGCGGAAAAACCGCCGATGAAATTGACACCTACTTCCTGCGCGGCCCGGTCCAGGCAGCGACCGATCGCCACCATCTCCTCCGGTCCGAATCCATCGCCAATCATGGCCACCGGGGTTACGGATATGCGTTTGTTGATAATAGGTATTCCGTATTCCTTTTCGATATCATCGCCTACTTTTACCAGTTGGGCCGCGCAGCGGGTAATCTTGTCATAAATGCGGCCTCCGGTTTCGGCGCCGTCTCCATTCCGGCAGTCCATGATATTTATGCCCATGGTGATGGTCCTGATATCAAGATTCTCGGTGGATAGCATGTTAACAGTCTCCAGAATCTCATCCTTGCTGATGCTGAATGGCATAGCCGACACCCCCAGATGTTTCATCCTATTGCAAAAAAGTCAAAAAAGTAAGGGGACAGCCTGGCTCTCCCCTGGTTTTATCTATATCCGGTGCATAAAGTTAAATATGTCTTCGTGTTGAACGGTTATCTGCAGCGCCATCTCCCGGCCCTTTTCGTTGAGCAACTCCCGCAGCCGGGCAATATCCAGGGAACTGCCGGACATATCTGCCACCATCACCATGGTGAAGAAGCCCTGCAGAATGGTCTGGCTGATATCCAGGATGTTAATGCCGGCTTCGGCGAGGATGGTGGCAATCCCGGCTATTATCCCCACCCGGTCATGCCCCAGCACCGTGATGATAATGCGGCTGCTCTCTTCACTTTTGACCATTTTAGTCCTCCAATGATTTCACCACTGCGGCACAACGAGTGCAGAGGGTGGAATGCTGCTCATCCTTCCCTACCGAGAGATCGATTATCCAGCATCTCTCGCATTTTGTTCCGTCCGCGGGATGGACTTTGACCCATGCCCCGGTTACGCCGTCCAGGGCGACTGCATCCTCATCCCGCGCCTCGGCCGCGGCTACATCAACCTGGGAGACGATGAACATGTCTTTCAGTCGTTCATGGTCTGCCAACAGTGGCTGCCAGTCCGGTTCCGCATAGATAACGACCCGAGCCCCCAGCGAGTGTCCGATGACTTTCTTGACCCGGGCCTCTTCCAGAGCTTTGGTAACCACCTCGCGCAGGGACAGGATTTTATCGATGGTGCTTTCCAGGGTGTCATCGCGGTACATATCATTGCTTGGCGGCCATTCCAGCATCTGCACGCTGGCCGGCATCCCCTCCCCCTTGAGATAACCCCAGATTTCTTCACTGGTGAAGGCCAGGATAGGTGCCAATATGGCCACCAGGGTATTGATCAATTGGTGCAGTACAGTCTGGGCTGAACGCCGCGCAGGGTCGTCGGCACGGTTACAGTATAGTTTATCCTTCAGAATGTCGAAATATATGTTGCTCAGGTCCACCGTGCAGAAATTGTGGACGGTATGGAACACCACATGGAATTCATAGTCATCAAAGGCCTCAGAAACCCTGCGGACCACTTTGTCCAGTTTCAGCAGGGCCCAGCGGTCCAGTTCGCTCAACTGGTCGTAGGGTACTGCATCTCGAGCGGGGTCGAAGTCATACAGGTTGCCTAGAATAAAGCGGCAGGTATTCCTGATCTTGCGATAAGCCTCGCTGGCCTGCTTGATAATGTTCTTGGAAACACTGATATCGTTGCGGTAGTCGGCTGATGCTACCCATAACCGCAGAATATCGGCGCCCATCTCTTCTATCATTTCCAGGGGATCGACCACGTTGCCGCTGGACTTGGACATCTTGTAGCCCTTTTCATCGACTATGAACCCATGGGTCAATACCTGCCGGTAAGGCGCCACCCCCCGGACCGCCACCGCGGTGGACAGGGATGAATTGAACCAGCCCCGGTGTTGATCGCTGCCCTCCAGATACATGTCGGCTGGCCACCTCAACTCCGGGTAGGTTTCCAGTACCGCCATGTGACTGGAACCGGAATCGAACCAGACATCCATGATATCAGTTTCCTTGGTAAATGTCTGGCTGCTGCAGGACGGGCAGGTAAAACCCTCCGGCAGCAAGTCCTGGGCCGGTTTGGCAAACCAGATATCGGAGCCGAACTTACAGAACAAATCACTGACATGGTTGATGATATCCGGGTTGATCACAGGCTCGCCGCACTCTCCGCAGTAGAAGATGGGGATGGGTACACCCCAGGTGCGCTGCCGCGATATACACCAATCACCCCGGTCCCGCACCATGTTGTAGATGCGCTCCCGACCCCAGCTCGGGATCCAGCGCACATTATCAATGGCCTCCAGGGTCGCGTGGCGGAAACCGTCGATAGAGGCGAACCACTGATTGGTGGCCCGGTAAACAATAGGATTCTTGCACCTCCAGCAGTGGGGGTACTGATGTGAATAGTCGTCCGCTTTGAGCAGGACGCCCAGTTCATCCATCGCCGCGATGATCTTCTGGTTGGCCTTGTGTACATATAAACCAGCAAATTGACCAGCCTCATCGGTAAATACTCCCCGGTCATCCACCGGTGATATGACTTCCAGGCCATATATCTTGCCTACGTAGAAATCGTCCTCGCCATGGCCGGGGGCGGTGTGGACGCATCCGGTGCCTGCCTCCAGAGTTACATGCTCACCCATGATGACCAGGGAATCGCGGTCGATAAAGGGATGGCGGCAAACCGCCCGGTCGATCTGCTGGCCGGTAAATTCGGTCACAATCTGGTAATCACTCCAACCTAATTGCGCAGCTACATTGTCCAGCAGTTCTTTGGCCAGGACATATTTCTGGTCCTTCACTTTCACCACCACATAAGTAAACTCTGGATGGAGGCATACAGCAACGTTGGCCGGCAGGGTCCAGGGAGTGGTGGTCCAGATGATGATAGCGCTCCCGTCGGGAATTATCCCCTTACCCTCGGTTACTGGGAACTTGACATAGATGGACGGCGAAACCTTGTCATGATATTCGATCTCAGCTTCGGCCAGAGCGGTTTCGCAGTCGGCACACCAGTAGACCGGTTTCATACCTTTATAAATGTAACCTTTGTTGGCCATATCCCCGAACACCTTGATCTGAATGCCTTCAAACTCCGGTTTCAGGGTAAGATAAGGATTGTCCCAGTCGCCCCGCACCCCCAGGCGTTCGAATTCCTGCCGCTGGATGTCCACGAACTTCAGGGCATAATCGCGGCAGAAATGACGAAACTCCAGGACGTCGGTCTTATGGCGGTCAATCCCCAAATGCTTGATAGCCTGTTGTTCAATGGGCAGTCCATGAGTGTCCCAGCCGGGCACGTAAGGGGAGTCGAAACCGGCCATCGAACGATGCTTTACAATCATGTCTTTAAGCACTTTATTCAGCGTATGGCCTAGGTGGATATGTCCATTGGCATAAGGCGGGCCGTCATGAAGAATGAACTTTTCCCGCCCCTGGTTTTTTTCCTGGACCAGTTTGTAAACATCGATATCCTGCCAGAACTTGAGTATTTCCGGCTCCCTCTTGGGAAGATTGGCCCGCATGGGAAATTCGGTCTGGGGCAGGTTTAGAGTACTGTCGTATTTGCCTTTTGCCATTTTACTACCACCTTAACAGTTAATTTCTTCTTCTAACCAAAATACCTCTCGCCCTGGGACGAAAGGTGTCAAAAACCAGCTAAAACGTAATATATTTTAGCACACATATATTATCCAAAACAACTGCGGTCCGGCCTAAATACCCGCAGTCGACAGCTTTTGTCTTAAAGTCTTTTGTCACAGAGATGGTTTATAACACAAGCAGGGCATTTTGGTTTGCGAGCTGTGCAGGTCTTACGACCGTGAAAAATCAACAAATGATGAGCCTGGCTCCATCGGCGGCGAGGAATAATGGCTTTCAAGGCCAGTTCCGTTTTGTCCGGCGTCTTCTCTTCCACCAGTCCCAATCGGTTGCTGACCCGGTGGACATGGGTGTCGACCCCCAGTCCGGGTTGGCCGAAACCGACCGACATCATGACATTGGCAGTCTTTCTGCCGATTCCCGGCAATTTCATTAATTCATCAAAATCATCCGGTACCTGTCCCTGGTACTTCTCCAGCAAAATATGAGCCATCTTCTGAATGTTGCTGGCCTTGGTTCTATACAAACCTACTCCGCGAATGGCCTCTTCCAACTCCTCCAGATCGGCCTCGGCAAAATCGCGGGCAGTCTTATAACGGGAGAAAAGCTGGCCGGTTACCCGGTTGACCTGGACATCGGTGCTCTGGGCCGACAAGATCACCGCCACCAGAAGCTGGAAGGTATCACCAAATTCCAGCATGGTGCCGGCGTTGGGGAACTCCTGTTGCAGGAGGTCCAGTATCTGCGCAGCGCGCTTCTTTTTGCCAACCGCCAAAATATCACCTGTCCATCCGATGCATCCTGCAACCCACCAACAGGAGACCTTCTCCAGCTCCACCCCCTGTTGGCCGAGGGTTAAATTTTTCTTATTATAACTATACCTTACCCAGTCAACAATATTTATCAAGGATGCTTTTTAAGGTTTAGCTCTGGACTTTTCCTGAGCCGTAGCTAGTTGCCTTGAATTTTATTATAGTGATAGGTTTCCTATGGTATCGGGATGGGCCTCCCTTCCAACCGAAATGGAGATAGCGGAATGGATAGAAAGACAAGCATGCGCACCCAGGCCGATCTGTCAATGCTGGTAGTGGCATTCATTTGGGGGGCTGCTTTTGTAGTTGTCAAAAACGCTCTGGCCGATATCGGCCCTTTTCTGTTTCTGGGAATCAGGTTCACCCTGGCTTGGCTGGTCTTGGCGGCCCTGTCCTACCGGGATATGCTGACCATAAAACTCTCTACCATCAAAGCCGGCTGGTTACTAGGCTTTTTCCTGTTTATCGGATATGCATTCCAGACCCTGGGGCTGAAGTATACCACCTCCTCCAACGCCGGCTTTATCACCGGGGTCTCGGTAGTCCTGGTCCCCGTTATTTATGCCCTCCTTAACCGACGCATGCCGCCGGCCCGCACCGTACTGGTCGTGTTCCTGGCTGCCGTCGGCCTGTTCCTGCTCTCGGTGCCCTGGGGTTCCTTCGGCTTGTCTTACGGAGACTTCCTGGTATTGATAGGAGCATTTGGTTTCGCCCTGCATATCGTCTATGTGGACATCCATTCCCACCAGCACAATGCTATTGCCATAACCGGGATCCAGGTGTTGTTTGTGGGATTGGTCTGCCTGGGGCTGGGGTTGCTCCTGGAGCCTGTTCCGGTCCGTTTGACTTACAACGCTGCCTTTGCTCTCATTTTCACGGCGGTGTTTGCTACCGCCCTGGCATTCCTGGCCCAGAACTACCTGCAGCAATTCAGCAATCCCACCGATTTTGCTATTGTACTGGCTTCTGAACCGGTATTCGCAGCCCTGGCCGGTTATCTGTGGGCAGGTGAACGCCTGTCCGATCAGGCTTTGGCCGGCGCCGGCCTGATCCTGGCCGCCATGCTGCTGGCCATAGTTCTTAAAAAGAGGGTTTAATGTTAAGGCGGGTCAGCAGTTGGTCCGGATCAATTCCGGCTATTTCGACTAGCTTGAGGCGGGAGGTATCTCCTTTAATCAGAGTGATGTCCTTGCGGGGGATCTTAAGGCAAGACGCCAGAAAATCAATCAAAGCGGCATTGGCTTCGCCCTCTACCGGGGGCGCGGTAAGCTTTATCTTCAGCGCTCCATTTTGCTCGCCGACTATCTGGTTGCGGGAAGAGCGGGGCTGCACCTTTACCTCCAGGCGCACGCCTGCACCACTCTCTGATAAATTGAGCATCACGCATCCTCTTCCAATTGCAGCTGGTTGAGTTTGTCGAGCAGGTCCTGAATCTCCGGTTTACTGAAAAAAGCCCCCAGTTCCTGGTTCTTCTTTATGTTGCTGTCCAGCAGCTCCAATTCCACCTGTAATTGCGATTTCATTTCCAGGTTGAAGACATTAAGGTGTTTCATCAACTCCTGGTAAGCAGCCAGCATCTCGGCAATGGAGCGTTTGGAATCATCGAGGATCTGTCGGGCTTCCTGGCGGGCATTCAACTTAAGTTCCTCGGCCGTCTGCTGGGCCAGGATCAGGCTGTTGTTCATGGTGGCTTCCAGCTTGCGGTATTTCTCTAATTCGAACAACTGTTTTTGTATGTTTTCCTTCAGCAGAGCGTTCTCACTATATAAATTCTCGTAGTCATGGGCCACCTGCTCAATAAACTCCCGGACCTCCTCAGGCCTGAATCCGAACAGCGACTTGGAAAACTGGTGGTTTCTGATTTCAATACCGGTTATCATTTATTCACCCTCTCGAAATGTGCCGATTCCTATATAGTTCATGACGGATCGTGCAGATAGGCCGCCGCGGTCCAGCCGGACGGGTTGACTGAGTCCAGGCGGGCGCACAAGCCAGGTGATTGCGGCTTTCCTTCCGCCAGGCACTGTAAGGCCTCTTGATAGGCGACCACAATGTCGCGCAGTTGCCCGGGTTGGTAGAATTGACCCTCAATCCGGAACGATTTGGCTCCCCCGGCGGCCAGCTCATACAGGTACGGCAGCAGGCACAGGTCGTAGGGTGCGTGCAGATAGGTGCGGCAATTGGCATCGCTGACAATCCGATATTGCTGCCCCTCCGTATCCCGTAAATAGTACTCGCCCTGGATGCAGTAACAGGGACATTCATCGTCCCGCTCCTCGTGACCCGCCCGGATCATGCAATAATCGCTGACCAGGCAGGGAAGCGGCCCCTGTACCATGATTTCGGACGGCGTGCCGGTCCGCAGCAATGACTGGAGGTAGGAGCGACCTAACTCAATTGAGGCGGTGATGCGCTGGACTCCATTATCCATAAGGAATTTTCCGGCGGCATGATTATAGATGTTCAGCCCATAACCACCCCACACCTGGAACCCCGCGTCCCGAAATATTCTCAGACTGCCCAGATCATTGACTATTACGCCATCAATTCCGGCTTTAACGGCCAGGTTTCTTAAATCCACTATGGCGGGGAAGTCGTTTTGGCTCACGATCCGCGGCGTCTCCAAGAACAACCGACTGGAGGTATCTCTGGCCCATTGGGCTGCTTTAATTACGGCGCTGGCGGTCCAG
>JAKJCH010000003.1:0-315 GCA_022706565.1 Bacillota bacterium
AGTAATTATACCTACTTGAGTTCAAGCGGGGTCAAGGAGGCCGCTCTCCTGGGTGGAGATGTGAGCACTATGGTACCACCGCCGGTTTTGGCCATGCTTCAAGAGAAACTGCGACAGATAGGGCAAGAGCAGATAATATAAGAAGCCAGCTGTCTTCTATCCGGAAGACAGCTTATTTTTATCCCTGGATGGTAGTCCGGATCTGCAAATAGTATGCGGTAATATATAATTCTCACCATTGATTCTGCCCACAGGGCAAGGGAGTGCCGTACTTAAATATGCCCCAAGAGAACAGGATGCAGGCAAGAGGCGGTT
>JAKJCH010000003.1:341-14223 GCA_022706565.1 Bacillota bacterium
CTTTCCTGCCAAGTCATCCGCTTTGCGGCAAATCATGATTTTTAAGGTATAATGGCTGTAGTAAACAATTAGAAAGGAAAAGATGCGATGGCCGAAAGAGACCGGCAAATAAAAGTAATAGATCAGGACAAGAATATAAGGCTTTTCCTGGCCCGTACTACCAATCTGGTAGAGGAGGCCAGGCAGAGGCATAATACTTCCGCGACTGCTGCTGCGGCATTGGGCCGGGTTATGACCGCGGCGGTCATGATGGCCAGCGATTTGAAGGGCCTCGAAGATTCCCTGACCATTAGAGTCAAAGGCAACGGGCCGGCCGGCACTATCATCGCCACCGCTGACACTTGCGGTGGAGTAAGGGGGTTTATTACCAATCCGACCGCCGACCTTCCGGAAACAGCTTTCGGTAAACTGGCGGTAGGAGAACTGGTGGGAACTCAAGGCTTCCTAGAGGTTGTAAAAGACCTGGGCTTGAAACAGCCATTTAGCGGGCACATTGAGTTGGTGAGCGGAGAGATAGCTGAAGATCTGGCCCATTATTTCCTGGTTTCGGAGCAGGTACCGGCCTTAGTATCTTTGGGCGTGCTGGTAGCTCCGAATTTAAATGTCCAAGCCGCCGGGGGTCTGATTGTCCAGGCCATGCCCGGTGCCCGTGATGAGATATTGAAGATTATTGAAGACAACATCCTCCGGTCGGGGACGATCAGCAGCCTGATGGACTCCTATGACTCTTTGGAAGAAATCGTGCCGATGATAATGGAGGGAGTTGATTACGAGATCATTGAAAACAATTATCTCCAGTTCCAATGCAAATGCAATCGGGACAAGCTGTTGGGAGTGCTGCGGGGGCTGTCCTCGGAAGAAAGGCGAGACATGCAGCAGGATGAAGAGATAGAAGTGGTATGCAACTTCTGCCAGCAGCGTTATCATTATAAGCCAGACGAACTGGAGGATCAAAAAAATTAAGCCTTAGATGAAACATCCAAGGCTTTCTGGTGTCACTATAAACAGGTTTTTACAGAGCCCGTTTGACTTTGTCAGAGCGCAAACAACGTGTACAAACGTATAGTTTGGTGGGTGTCTTATCAACCAGTACCTTGACCCGCTGTACATTAGGTTTGAATTGACGATTGGTTCTTATATGGGAATGGCTGTACTTCTTGCCGAAAGCGACGCCTTTTCCACAGATTTCACATTTTGCCACTATAATGCCCCCTCTCTATAACAAATGCACTTAAACATTTTAACAAATACGACCACAAAGGGCAAGAAGAAGGAATAAATAACCGGATGTAGAATTATGATTATGTTATACAGGAGGGATCAAGAAATGTATAAGATAAAAAGCACCGAATTTGGGGACATTACCGTGACCCGGGAGATGGTCGAGACCATGGCCGGATTGGCAACCATGGATTGCTACGGACTGGTTGGTATGGTTCCGCAGAATATCCAGACCGGCATATACAACATTTTAGGGGTGGAGTCGATCCGCAAGGGGGTTCAGGTCAGTAATACCGACAATGGTCTGGTCATCGATGTATATGTTATTGTCGGGTACGGGACCAAAATACCGGAGGTAGCGTCCAACGTGATGCAGAAGGTAGCCTATGTCCTGGAGAAAAACGCCCAGCTGCCAGTAGCCGCAGTCAATGTCAACGTTAGGGGAGTAAAGGTAATCAGCGACAAATAGTTGGGAGGATAATTAGTTTGAGCTTGGATAGTATTACTGGCAGCGACCTGGCCAGAAGCGTCAAGGCGGGTTGCATTCGTTTGGAACACAATCGCGATAAAGTTGATTTGCTCAATGTTTTCCCGGTGCCTGATGGGGATACCGGTACCAATATGTATCTCACCTTATTGGCAGCCGCCAAGGAAGGTGAAAAAAACAGCCAACAACCCCTGGGTAAGGTGGCCAAAGCTGTATCATTTGGTTCACTTATGGGAGCGCGAGGCAATTCGGGTGTAATTATGTCGCAAATATTCCGTGGTATGGCCAAGGTTTTGGAATCCAAGATGGAAGCGAACGCCATGGACATGGCTCAGTCATTAAGAGCAGGTTCTGAAACTGCCTACAAGGCGGTAATGAAGCCGGTAGAAGGAACCATCTTGACTGTGATCCGGGAAATCGCAGCTGCCACGGAACGGGAAGCTAGCACGGGCAATGATGTCCTGGGGGCATTGTTGGCGGGGGTAGAGGAAGGATTGCGGGTTTTGGAAAAGACTCCTACCATGCTTCCGATACTGAAGGAAGCCGGGGTAGTAGATGCCGGTGGACGAGGTTTGCTTTATTTCCTGGAGGGATTTATCGACGGCTTGGCTCAGGATAAAGATATTCCTCTGGAAGAATATAAAGGGAAGCTGGCTATGCCGCGTTTAGAGAAGGACGAGCAGGCTATGGTCGAGCTTGATTTCCAGTATTGTACCGAACTGCTTATTAAAGGCTTGGCCTTGGACGAAGGCGATGTAAAGGACCATCTCGCCCCTCTGGGTGATTCAATGCTGGTGGTAGGTGATGAAAACCTGCTCAAGGTCCACATACACTCCAATCACCCCGGAAAAGTCCTGGAAACCTGCCTGCAATTTGGCAGCATAAGTGATGTTAAAATCAACAATATGCTGGAAGAAGTGCACGAACAACATCACAAGTGGGATGAGGAACAAGCCAAGCCCCAGCGGAAAATCGGGGTAGTGGCGGTTGCCGCCGGTGAGGGGATAAAGAAAATGTTGCTAAGCCTGGGGGTCGATGAAGTAGTGGAGGGCGGCCAAACGATGAATCCCAGTACGGAGGATTTGGTGAGGGCTTGTGATCAGGTGGGCGCTGACCAGATCATCATTTTGCCCAACAACGCTAATGTAATCATGACGGCTGAACAGGCCAAACACTTGAGCAGCAAGAACCTGGCTATTGTTCCTACCAGATCAGTGATGCAAGCCATCAATGCTTTGATTGCTTTCAACGAGGAGGGGGATTTGGAACAGGTAGCTGAGGCAATGATTAAGGAGACCTCCGGCATGTCCTATGGAGAAGTTACATACGCAGTAAGGGATTCCAAGTACAACGGTTTCGACATAAAAGAAGGCGATTTCATAGGGTTGGTCAATGATGAGATTGCTGCCCAGGGTAATTCTGCCGAAAATGTTGTGTTGGACCTACTGAACATAATGAAGGCCGAGGAGCATGACCTGTTGACGATCTTTTACGGTTCAGACACCGAGGAAAAGGATGCGCTTCAACTGAAGGGGAGAATAATGGGTCAATATGCCGACAACGAGATTGAGATGCATTATGGCGGCCAACCTCATTACAATTACCTGCTCTCAGTGGAGTAAACGCTCTTGAGTCCTTGTTTACGGTGCCAATTATGAATAGACTGACCGATGGGATACAATTTATAAAAGGGGTCGGACCCCGGCGGGGGCAGATGCTCCATAAACTTGATCTGCACAGCGTCTTCGACTTGTTTTGGAATATACCCCGTACCTACCTTAACCGCAGTAAAACCACCCCGATACAGTCCCTGTCTGATGGGGAGATTGTTAGTATCAGGGGACGTATTACCGCCACCAGCAGCCTTCGCACTAGACGGGGCTTGCACCTCTTCAGAGCCAGGGTTGGAGACGATAGTGGCTCTGTAACCGCCATTTGGTTTAACCAGTCATTTTTATCCCGGCAGATTCAAACCGGACAGGAAGTATTTTTGGTTGGCAAGATCAAGTCCGGTTATGGAGGTATGGAAATATACCCTACCGAATACGACGTCATCGACCGGGACGAAGGCGACCTGCCGATTATGCCCGTATATCACCTCACTGAGGGATTGAGCCAAAAAAGCATGCGTCAGCTAATGCTCAGCGTGATGAACACCCACTTGCAAGAATATCCGGAAATATTAGACCCGGAGCTGCGTCAACATTATCAGTTGTGTAGTATAAGCTACGCCCTGCAGAATTTGCATTTCCCTGCCTCGCGGGAGGCATATCTGGTTGCCCGCCGGCGCCTGGCGTTTGAAGAACTGTTGCTTTTTAAGCTCAACCTCGAAATGGAAGACAAAAGAGTAGTGGATGAACGGGCACCGGTGGTACAATTTCCCCGCAGTGACCTGGTTGAGCGGGTGCGGAGCAACTTGCCTTTCGAATTGACTGCCGCCCAGCAGAGAGTGGTGGAGGAGGTATTCGCGGATATGGCTGCACCCAGCAGCATGAATAGACTGCTGCAGGGCGATGTTGGCTCGGGCAAGACTGTGGTAGCTGCTCTGGCTATGGCTCAGGCGGTTGCTGCCGGATATCAGGCCGCCATGATGGTGCCGACGGAGATACTGGCGGAGCAGCATTTCCGGTCATTGCAGAGAATCTATGCCGGTACGGGAATAGCCCTGGCGCGTCTTACCGGTGGCTTGACAGCCACGGAACGCAGTGCCCTTCATTCAGGTGCGGCTTCCGGCCATTTTGATATCCTGGTCGGGACTCAGGCTCTGATCCAGGATGAGGTCGTATTTAAAAACCTGGGCCTGGCTGTGATTGATGAGCAGCATCGTTTTGGTGTCAGACAACGGCGCAAACTGGGGGACAAAGGCTTCGTTCCTGATATCTTGGTGATGACTGCAACCCCCATACCCAGAACGTTGGCACTTGCCTTGTATGGAAATCTCAACGTATCGGTGCTTGATCAGCTCCCACCAGGTCGTTTACCGATAAGAACAGTGTATCTTCCCAGGTCAGCCCGGGACAAAGCCTATCGCCTTATTCATGCCGAGGTTGTCAAGGGGGTCCAGGCTTATGTGGTGTGTCCCCTGATCGAGGAGTCGGAGAAACAGGACCTGCAGGCAGCAGTGACCATATACCAGGAACTGCAGTCCACCTTTTCGGACCTGAGAATAGGTTTACTGCATGGCAGGATGAAGTCTGGTGAAAAAGAGGCCACAATGCAATTATTCAAGCAGGGGCGACTCGATATTCTGGTTACTACCACAGTGATCGAAGTTGGTGTGGACGTCCCCAACGCCTCGCTGATTCTGATCGAGCACGCGGAACGGTTCGGCCTTTCCCAGCTGCACCAACTGAGGGGCCGAGTGGGACGGGGAAACCAGCAATCATATTGCGTTCTGGTAGGGGAACCTGTAACCGATGAAGCCAGACAAAGGCTGCAAGCTATGGAGAAAACCAGTGATGGATTCGAACTGGCCAACGAGGATTTGAAGATTCGGGGCCCCGGTGATTTCTGGGGGGTCAGGCAGCATGGCCTCAACGAGTTGAAGGTGGCCAATTTGCTGAGGGATCAGCAAATCCTTGCCGATGCGGCTGACGTGGCTGGCCGTTTGGGGGTCGGGGTACATGACGTTAGCCAGTTGGCCGAGTATATAAATCTGCGTTTTAAAAATAATTCCAGCGCCATGAATTGATCCTACGAAACCGCGTACAGCCTTTAAGCCTGCCTAAAATAATAGATTCTGGTCATTATAATACTGTCAATAAAATTGACAGTATTTTTTTTTGACCGCATGAGAACAAGGAGGTGATTATATGACAAAGAAACAACCTGGTATGAATTCGAACCCCGGTAATGACGATAATGACGAAATCACAAAAGAGCTTAAAAAGCAAAAACTCAAATACGAGGTGAGTCAGGAAATGGGCATCATGACCAAGCAAAAATATAAAAAGTGAAGAAAAATCTACTAGCATATAAGATTTGGCACAGGAAACAATATGACTAGCAAAGATAAAGGAGGTGATTTTTAAATGGCAAGTCGCGGTAACAGACTTTTGGTTCCGGAAGCAAGAGCCGGCATGGAACAGTTTAAAATGGAGGCTGCTTCGGAAGTAGGGGTTAACTTAAAGCAGGGCTACAACGGTGATCTGACTTCCAGACAAGCTGGTTCTATCGGTGGCCAGATGGTCAAGAAGATGATTCAGTCTTATGAGCAAGGCAAAACTGGCATGAAATAATAGGATTAACTACTAACCATTCTAAACCGAACAGGCGGATGTTTATATCCGCTTGTTTGCATTTCTGGTCTGGTAAATTTAATAAAATTAAGGGATGAAGACAGTCTATGCATGCTTCATCCCTGAACAGATCGAATGCGTCAGTTTGCGTATAGTTCCAGCTGCTCCTGGGATATTCCGGGGAAAAGGGCGGTGCCAACTCCCATGGCCAATATCCGGGAGGTGTTTTCGATTATGTCGTCAATCTCCTTGGGAGTAACAGTGAGACTGCCTCCAAAGAAGGAGACTATTGCCTCAATCGTATCTCGGGCTCGGGATTCAACAAAAGAAACCCCATTGTCTATGCAGTATTTTTGTATCGCCTGGTTGGTTATGACGGCTGCATTTACGATGGTGGGGCAGCCGATGGCGATGACCGGTAGACCTAATTCCTGTTGGGTCAGAGCCTGTCGGGTGTTGCCAATGCCACTGCCAGGTTGGATACCGGTGTTGCTCATCTGGATAGTGGTACCGATGCGTTCCACGTTTTGGGCAGCCAGGGAATCAACCACAAACATAACCGCTGGTTTGACCTTGTCGACTATGCCCTTGATGACGTCGAAAGTCTCCAGACCGGTAATACCCAGTACCCCGGGGGCAATACCGCAGGTGGGGCGCATTCCTTCCACCAGCGCCTCCGGGGCGTACTGATGGTAGTGCCTGGTTATGGGACTGTACTCTATGAATTTTGGTCCCAGGGCATCTGGAGTTGCCCTCCAGTTTCCCAGTCCCACCAATAGTACAATATCCTCGGGCTTAAGAGAATCGTCAAGCAAAGTCGGAATGCTTTTGGCCATGGCGTCGATGATCTCCTGTTTAACATAGGGGTCGTTAATCTTTAGCGGGGGAGATTCGATAGTGATGTAAGTACCTACCGGGCGTCCCATAACCTGCGCAGCCTGGGGTTCCCGGATAAACATGCTGGTGATCTTGATTTGTTCCATTTGTTCAACTTTTTCTTCCACGCCCTGTATTTCGCGGCCAGTCGTTCCCCGCACCAAATCCCTGGCTTCCGTCGCCAGGTCCACATTCAGGTTGAATCTGCTTAATAATTCATTCACGTGCCTTAACCTCCTCGTTTCTATTATCATCATTTCCCGGCCAATATATCCGCATTAACATGAGGCAAATTTACTTTAAGAGTCAATATTAAAATGGCGGCCGAAGCCGCCATTTTGGGGAGAGGAGAATTTTGTAAAGTTGTTGGGGAGGGTTTGTTTACCGGTTATATCCGGTATCTATATCATTGACCGTAATTTAGAATAATATTCATGGTCAGGACATTTTTTATCAAAATTATTTCTGTTAGAATCATATTTAACAATTACGAAAAGAAGGTAATTGTGTCGCTGAATCGAAAACATACAAAGGGGAGCTTAAGTTGAGGGTCATATCGGGCACGGCCAAGGGTAGGAGACTTAAAGCTCCGCCCGGTCTTAACACCAGGCCTATAACTGACATGATCAAGGAAGCCTTGTTTAATGTATGGGGGTCGAAGGTGGTGGACGCCCGTATCCTGGATCTGTTTGCGGGAAGCGGCAGCGTTGGCATAGAAGCTCTCAGCCGGGGAGCTCGTGAAGTTGTTTTTATCGACAATGCCAACACGGCGGTAAGGGTGATCCGGGAAAATCTGGACCATTGCCAGTTTCGCAGCGGCTTTGAGGTTTTGCGTGGAGACGTTTTCCGATTGCTCCAACGAATCAGCCAGCAAGGCCGCCAATTTGACTTGGTATATGTCGATCCCCCCTTTGTCCGGGAGGACATCTTTGAACCAGTAATGGAAGCAATAAGCCAGGCAGAGATTGTATCAGCTGACGGGATAGTGGTAATCAGGTCGCCCCGTAAAAAGGAAATGCCATCATTTTCTTCGCTGGTGAAATACAGGCAAGGCAATTATGGAGAATCGAGTTTGCACTACTACTGCAGGTGTGAGGAGGAGCCTAACGATGATGGAGATATTTCGCATTCTGGATGAAATGGAGCTTTTACTAAAAGGGAGCAAGAAGTTGCCTTTCACGGGAGGGAAATCCTTGGTGGAGGCCAACCGTTTCCTGGATCGGGTGGATAGGATCAGGGCCATTCTGCCTGAAGAATTGGAAAGTGCCCGGCAGCTCCTATCGGAAAAGGATAGAATCGTAAACGAGGCATTCTCC
This sequence comes from Bacillota bacterium, assembly GCA_022706565.1. Lineage (GTDB taxonomy): Bacteria > Bacillota > Syntrophomonadia > Syntrophomonadales > Syntrophomonadaceae > PHAA01. The sequence continues at coordinate 8,480 of JAKJCH010000003.1, forward strand.
GAGGCCAATCAGTATATAGAACAATATCGGAGTGAAGCAGCCCGGATGGTTGACGACAGTGAAATAACCAGGAACGCCATGAGCGTGGCTGAGGAGATTATCGCCAAGGGCGAGAGAGTATCCGAGCAAATCCGGCGTGATGCCGAGGAATATGCTGATGGAGTCCTGGGGCATATCGAGTATGTATTGCGCAAAGGACTTGATACGGTAGTCCAGGGTCGTGATCAGATAAGAATTCAAGCAGAAGACGAGGTGCGCTAACGGGATCGGAGCCAGACAACTCCCAGCATCAGGATTATTATCACCGCCCCGACCAACATGCAGGTTAGGGACAAAGTCCAAGCATCAAATGAGTATAGCACTTTGTAAGTGGGTGGAGCATCCATGGCCAGAGTGCTGATTGAGTTTTTCCCCCAAAATGCGTAAACAACAGATATGATGCTGATCGATAAGATCACCTGCAGGATTCGGGCCCGGATATAAAACCAAAATCTGACCGGCAACCCGGCCACAATACTCATTACTTGGGCAATTATGGACAGACCGCTGAAGGCGAGTATGGAACTCACTGCCATCAGAACCGGGAGATGACTCACGGTCATCGATGCAGCAGTAGTTTGCGAGCCCAGGGTGATCTCGAGAAATCCCATACATAAACCATAAGCCAACGGATAGGTGATATTCATAAAGCTAAAACTACTGACGAGCATTTGAGCGGCGATATCAATAATTCCCCAAACGGAAAGCATCCGGGTCAGTACTGAAAATACCACGATAAATCCGCCTACCGCCAATACGTTGGTTATGGCCTTATTAATAGAATTACCCATCATTTTGCCTAGGGAATCCGGTACTTGGACCGGGCGCGCACCGGTTGGACGCCGGGCAGCATGTTCGTGTTTTGGGGATGATGTGGAGGAAGTTACTCTTAAAATTATTCCTACCAGAAAGTTGGAAAGGTAATGGGCGGCCGCCAACCAGTATCCGATTACCGGACTGCCGAACATGCCGACCCCGACGGCTCCTACTATAAATAGGGGGCTGCAGTTGTTGGTAAACGACACCAGCCGTTCCGCCTCATCGGCGTTCAGCATGCGGCGCTCGTAAAGCTCCCGGGTTAATAAGGCTCCGACCGGGAAACCGGAGGTGAACCCCATCACCACCACGAGGGAACTGCTTCCGGGCAGATTAAAGAGTGGTCTCATCAGCGGCTCCAGCCACACGCCCAGGTAATGCAGGAACCCCAAGCCGACCAGCAGTTCGGCCACCACAAAAAACGGGAAGAGGGCCGGTAAAACAGCCGTATACCATAGTTTAAATCCGAACGCCGCGGATGCTACGGTTTCGCGTGGGTTGATCAGCATGAACAGGGTAATGACCAATACCAACGAGGTAAACAGGAACCGGGAATATTTCGACAAAACCAGGTCCTCCCATCAGGGTTTGCTAAATATATATGCTGGCCAGAGGGAGTCTTAGAATGAGGAGGATGATCCGAGGTGGCTGATAATCCCAAAGTGGCACTGGTGCTGGGAGCGGGAAGCGCGCGGGGTCTCGCTCATATTGGAGTACTGCAGGTTCTGAAGGAAAATAGCATCGACTTCGACTTTATTGTCGGCTGCAGTATGGGAGCCATGGTGGCGTGCGTGTACGCTTGCGGTGCCGATTTGTATATGCTGGACAAAATGATTGAGAACATGAATACCCGATTGTTATTCGATATAAATGTGCCTCGGATGGGATTCATGGCCGGAAACCGGATAACCGAGTTCCTGGACTTGGTTACAAAGAGGAAGTCTTTTGCCGACCTTGATTTCCCGGTAATTACTGTGAGCACTGATTTAGTTACCGGATCAAAAATAGTGACAAGTGAGGGCTCGGTGACTGAGGCAGTCCGAGCCAGCATATCGATACCGGGAGTTTTTGTCCCCCTGGTTAAGGACGGAATGGTATTGGTGGATGGGGCGGTTTGTGACCGGTTGCCCATCGATGTAGCCCGGGACAGGGGAGCGGACCTGGTTATAGCCGTGGACGTGACCTATGGCGCGGGAAGAAAGACAGAGTTTTCCAATGCCATGGATGTCATTATGACCTCGTTGGAAATAATGGGCCAACATCATTTCGAGTCTGTCACGGCAGACGCTGATGTATTGATTCAGCCAGCGGTCGGGCATATCAACCCCAAGGAGTTTGATAGGTCACGCGAGATAGTGGATCTGGGCCGAAGGGCAGCGGAGGAGAAACTGACCGAAATAAAAAACAAATTGGCTTTATTGTCCGGAACAAAGGAATAACGCGCTATTCGCTAGTCACCAACTGCGGACCGGTGGTGAAGTCCCGGGCTCCGTATCTCTGCCGGGGCTGAGGATAAAGTAGACAGTACAGATCGGTTGCCAATACATCCAGCCTCAACATGTCCCGGAGTACCTTATCTTCCTTATCTTCGGCAGCAGCTTTGACAGCGCTCCCCCGGCTTAGGATGCGCAAGATGGATTTATTTTTTATTGCTTGCAGGATTTTACGACCTTTTGGCGAAAATCCTAAGGGGTGAATGTAAAGGGGTCCATGTTGGTCATAATCATGTATCTGACGGTTTTGGAGATCAAGCAGGATATACAGGAGCATTCGGTTTATCCTGGTCAGACTGTATCGTTTGCTCTTGATGGAGTCTCGTAACTCCTCCCAGGTTCCGCAGGTCGTCCCGGCTTTCAGGATACGATTTTCCAGGCCTTCGGAGACCTCATATATTTGCTTAAGGTGGTCTGGCTGAATCGTGCGCAGTTTCGCCAGCAAAACCTGCCCCAGGTTCGTGGTGGCTACCGGGGCCCGCCCGGCTTCAATCTCCTGCTGGAGCAGAGTAAAGGCCGCAGCTGGCATCATCGTCGCCGCTATATTGCCCATATCATTTAACAGGCAGTGACGAATTGCGCTGGCACTGGCCATAGCCGAAAATTCCAAGCTGTTGTATTCTGAACCGATTCTAGGTATTGTCAAAGGTTTTATGGGGATTCGTTCTTGCTCAAGGACACGAAGATATTCAATACCGAGAATATTGTTAGGCTGTCTTACGATAGAACCAGATCTGGTTGAATTTGGTCCGGTTATCGCTTCAATGGCCCGGGCGCGAGCGCTTGGATAGCTCAAACCCTGTGCCAGACAGCTTTTTAAATGGTGCTTGTAGACCTGACTCTCGTCCCCGATAATAGCGGCGATGGCGCCTAGTTCATCTAGCTGGCCGCTTTCACTGCCAAAGGCCAGATGAGTGACCACGCCGGTTCGGTGGAGTAGCCGAAGGGCGCCGAGGGCAAAATAGTAAGCGCTGCGAATACAAAAGCAAGCAGGAATTTCGATTACCAAATCGGCACCGGCATGCAGGGCCATATGGGCACGAACCCATTTGTTGCAGATGGCAGCTTCCCCCCTCTGGACGAAGTTGCCGCTCATGACACATATGACAGCATCAAAATTATGGGTTTGCCTGGCTTGGCTGATAAAATACCGGTGACCATTGTGAAAGGGATTGAACTCGGCTACAACTCCCAGAACTGCCACTTAAGTATCTCCTTAGCGCGAATTTTCATCATGATACCATATTGAACCGTCTTCATCACGTCATGTGATAGGGAAAACCATCAAAGCCAAAGACCCGGTTATAAGCAGATCTAAAAAACGAGGAGGATTGATTCATGAGTTTAATTGAGCAAATCAAAGCCAATGCAGCCAAGGCAGGGAAGACCATCGTGCTGCCCGAAGGTACAGAAAAGAGAACCCTGCTGGCAGTACCGCAAATCGCTGCCGCCAACATCGCCAATGTGATCCTGTTGGGCGATGAGGGAGCCGTCAAGGCGGCCGCCAGCGACGCCGGAGCCGACATTAGCGCAGCCGAGATCATCAACCCGGCTAAAGCCGCTTTTTATGACGACTTCGTACAAGCTTTCTTTGAAATGCGCAAAAGCAAAGGGGTTACCCTGGACCAAGCCCGCGACATGATGCTGGACCCGCTTTTCTTTGCTTCCATGATGGTCAAGATGGGCAAAGCCGATGGTGAAGTAGCAGGGGCAGAAAATACTACTGGTAACGTGCTGAGACCGGCATTGCAGATAATCAAGACTGCTCCCGGGATGTCCGCAGTGTCCGGGGCCTTCGTCATGATTGTCCCGAATAGTGAATATGGACACAACGGTTTGCTGGTATTCGCAGATTGTGCTGTAACTCCTGTTCCCACCGCTGAACAGCTGGCTGAATTTGCTCAGGCTTCTGCCAGCACGGCAGTCAGCGTTTGCGGTATACCGGATCCCAAGGTCGGCATGCTGTCTTTCTCCACCAAGGGCAGTGCCAGCCATGAGTTGGTTGACAAGGTAACCAAAGCTACCGCCCTGGCCAAGGAAAGATTCCCCGAACTGAAAGTGGACGGCGAGTTCCAGGCAGATGCCGCCCTGGTTCCCAGCGTAGGATCATCCAAAGCTCCCGGCAGCCCGGTAGCGGGCCAGTGCAATGTCCTGGTCTTCCCCGATCTGCAGGCTGGCAACATTGGTTACAAGCTGGTGCAGAGATTTGCCAAGGCTGAAGCCCTTGGTCCCATCCTGCAGGGATTGGACAAACCGGTTAACGACCTGTCCAGGGGCTGCAGCGTAGACGATGTTATAAACGTAGTAGCCATTACCGCAGTAAAGGCCTAGTCTGAACTGGGTTTATACTAGATCCCGGGTTTGTTTATCTCTAATTTATAAAGGAGGAATATTGTAATGAAGGTCTTGGTCGTAAACTGTGGAAGCTCGTCACTCAAATACCAGGTCTTTGACATGACTGATGAGTCGGTTCTGGCCAAAGGTTTGGTGGATCGTGTAGGTATTCCTGGAACTACTCTGAAACATGAACCGGCTGGTAAAGATGATGTACTGATCAAAGAGGATATGCCCGATCATACTGAAGCGATGAAGATGGTTCTCGAGGTTCTGGTCAATCCCGAATACGGATGTATAGCTGACATGAGCGAGATCGGGGCGGTTGGACACCGGGTAGTACATGGCGGCGAAGATTTCGCCACCTCGGTGGTAATCGATGATAGGGTAAAGAAAGTAATTCGTGATTGTTTCGATCTGGCTCCCCTGCACAATCCCCCCAACCTCATGGGAATCGAAGCCTGCCAGACTTTAATGCCCAATGTAAACCATGTAGCCGTGTTTGATACCGCTTTCCATCAGACCATGGCTCCAGCCAACTTTGTTTATGCGCTGCCCTACGACGTATATACCACCTACAAGGTAAGAAGATATGGCTTCCACGGCACCTCACACTTCTATGTATCCCACCGTGCGGCCAAATTACTGGGTAAATACTATGGATTCTGTAAGATAATCACCCTCCATCTCGGTAATGGTGCCAGTATGGCTGCCATCAAGGACGGCAAGGTAATCAGCACCTCAATGGGTCTGACTCCCCTGGAAGGGCTGGTAATGGGCACCCGCTCCGGCGACATCGATCCGGCTATCGTTTTCTTCCTCATGGAGAAACTGAATATGGATGCCAATGAAGCCAACAGCTATTTCAACAAAAAATCCGGATTATTGGGATTGTCCGGCGTATCCAACGACTTGCGCGACGTTCTGGAAGCAGCCGATGCCGGCAACGAAAGAGCCAAGTTGGCCCTGGACGTTTACTGCAATGCTATCAAGGGTTACATCGGTAAGTACATCGCCATGCTCAATGGCTGCGACTGCTTGGTCTTCACCGCTGGGGTTGGC
>JAKJCH010000003.1:14233-22807 GCA_022706565.1 Bacillota bacterium
TGAGAGAGCACATCTGTAAAGACCTCGACAACTTAGGAATCAAGATGGACAGCAAGAAGAACAAGGTGCGCGGCAAGGAAGTAGACGTTGCCACTGAAGATTCCAAGGTAAGAATATTTATAATTCCGACCAACGAAGAACTGGTAATCGCCCGCGATACCTACAACCTGTCCAAATAGACACTTGCGATTTCTTGGAGACCCTGCCCGTTAGCGGCAGGGTCTTTTTTAACCAGTAGGCCAAGGGACCTGATTGATCACAACATCAAGAATTGGGGAATCCATCTCATGGGTATCAGTGGTCAGCTTGGTTGACAATGCCGTTTGGGGAGCATTATAATAAGCATGTTGTTTTCATGAGCTGCCAGAGGTATATGATATGATACTTAATTTGAGAAGGCTCAAGCTTTATCCCCGGCAGAGTGAGCAATTCCCGATATCAACCGAAGGCAACGATCAGTTATTAGCCGAACTGGGAGGCAAATTCGTGCGACCGATCGAAGGTGAAGTAGAGCTGGAGAATACCGGCTCCATGTTCACCGGGCGGGGCTGGCTTCGGACTGGGGTAATGCTACCCTGTTCGCGTTGCCTCCAGGAAAAGGTTTTTCCGATTGTTGCTGATTTCGATCTGGTCCTAGTGGAGCGGGGCAGGAGTTCAGCCGTCAATTCTGACCAAGACATCACAGTATTTGACGGTGATGAGGCTGACATAGAATCCGAGATCCAGCAGGCGATTTTCATGGCCCTGCCTATTTGTCCCTTATGCAGCGGCGATTGCCTGGGGTTGTGTCCGGTATGCGGCCAGGATAGAAACGTTCAACCCTGTTGCTGCGAGGAGGATGAGATGGATCCCCGCTTGGCCAAACTCAAGGATTTGCTGTAGGAAAGGAGGTTTTCATAAATGGGTGTCCCCAAAAGAAGAGTATCACACGCTCGCAAGAATAAACGGCGGTCGGAGTGGAAAAAGATAGAGGCTCCAGGCCTGGTAGCCTGTCCCCAATGCCATGACCTGATGCTGCCTCATCGTGCATGCCTGAGTTGTGGGTTTTACAAGGGCAAGAATGTTATCTAAGCATGATCTAATCACGATCGATACCAAAAAGTAAGCATTAGCTGTTGGGCTAGGACTTACTTTTTGTTTTTATAAGTCCTATAGGCGTTCGTGGAATACATAAATATTACCCCTTTATCGGGTGAAAACGCTGTGAAGTGGGTATGGCCGAGGAGGATAGCAATGATAATAGCTTTGGATGCGATGGGAGGAGACTATGCGCCCGAGGAGACTGTAGCTGGTGCGGTGACGTGGTCGCAGGCCTCTGATGACGTGGTTTTGCTGGTGGGCCGGGAGGAATCATTGCAGGGCGAATTGGTAAAATACGATTATGACCGGGAGCGGATCCGGATAATCAATGCCAGCCAGGTAATGGGCATGGATGAGCCGGTGGCCTCCCTACGCAAGAAACAAGACTCTTCCATCGTGGTGGCGACCCGTTTGGTCAAAGAAGGCCAGGCCGAGGCAGTTGTATCTTGCGGGAGCACCGGGGCGCAGATGGCTGCGGCAACACTTGTGTTGGGGAGACTGGAGGGAATTGAGAGACCTCCTATTGTCGCAGGAGCGCCCGGTGTAAAAGATAGAGTAACCCTGCTGTTGGACGTAGGAGCCAATGTAGATTGTAAACCCCAGCAGCTGATGCAATTTGCCTTGCTGGGCAGCGTCTATGCTTCCGCCGTGTTGGGCATGAAAAACCCCCGGATAGGTTTATTGAGCAATGGCGAGGAAGAGGGCAAAGGCAATAAACTGAGTACCGAAACGTATGCTTTGCTACAGGACCAACAAGGAATGAACTTCATAGGCAACGTCGAGGGCCGGGATTTGTTTTTCGATAAGGCCGAGGTAGTGGTCTGCGACGGATTTGTCGGCAATATCCTGCTTAAGGCGTTGGAGGGATTCGCCCAATTAATCGGCATGAGCTGCTTGGCCGAAACAGGCCAAATGCCCTCACTGTTTGCCCGGCTGGACAACAGCAAAGTGGGGGGAGCGCCGTTGCTGGGTATAAACGGCGTAAGTATAGTGTGCCACGGTAGTTCCAAGCGGGAAGCCGTGTATAATGGGATAAGGATTGCCCGGCAATGTGTGGCCGGACAAATGGTCGCAAAACAGCAGTCAGCCTTGAGAGGGCAGCAAAAGTAACAAAAGCCAGGTGAAAAGGATGAGTCCAAAATCAGCCTTAGATTTTGTCCATGATCAACAACTGGAGTATAATAACATTGATTTAATCCGCACTGCGCTAACTCATCCCTCCTATGCCCAAGAGAACAGTATGGTCACCAACAACCAGCGCATGGAGTTCCTGGGAGATGCCATCCTGGACTTTATTGTGGCCGAGTATCTTTATTTAAATTATGAGGATAAACCCGAAGGTGATCTTACCCAGATACGGGCCAAGGTAGTCTGTGAAAAGGCGCTGGTGGATATGGGAGCCCGGATTGATATCGGCAAGTACCTGATGTTGGGCCGGGGCGAAGATAAATCCGGCGGCCGCAAGCGTAAATCGATATTGGCCGACACCATGGAAGCTGTGATCGGAGCCATATACCTGGATCAGGGCATGGAGGGCGCTCGTCGGTTTGTCCTCCGTTATTTGCAGCCTCTTATCGATGAAACCGCCCTGGGGGACTACCAGGATCACAAGTCTCGCTTGCAGGAACATGTCCAGTCCCTGAGCCATACCAATGTTCACTACCGGATAATAAGCGAATCAGGCCCAGCCCATGCCAGACATTTCGTGGCCGGGGTGTTTTTCAAGGATCAGATGCTGGCCAGCGGTCAGGGCAAGAGTAAGAAGGAAGCCGAGCAGAATGCAGCTGCCAAGGCCCTCGAAGACGGCTTCACTCTGGATTGAATGATGTGAGCAGGATTTTATCAGATCAACGACATTTCAATATTCCTATATTCATCCCCCATTTAGGCTGTCCCTATGATTGCATCTACTGTGATCAGAAGATTATCGCCAATCAAACGGCTGCCCCGTCTACCGATCAGGTAATAAATACCATTGAACAGCATTTGAGTACTATTCCCGCCGGGGCTTGGACAGAAGTGGCCTTCTTTGGGGGCAGTTTTACTGCCATCAGCCCATCCCAACAGGAGTATTACCTCAGAACTGTACAGCCATATATTAAACAGGGCAGGATAAAGGGGATCAGGATTTCAACCCGCCCTGACTGTATAAACGCCGATAATCTTGACCTGCTGGCGTCATACGGGGTCAGCATGGTGGAGCTGGGCGTACAATCAATGAGAGACGAAGTACTCAAGGCGTCCGGGCGAGGATATGATAGCAGGGCAGTGCAGGAGGCCGGTAATCAAATCAAACGCAAGAATCTCCAGCTGGGCATTCAGCTGATGGTAGGGCTGCCTGGCGATAACCCGCCAAAGGCCATTGCCAGCGCCCGGGAGGCAGCCTCTCTGCAACCGCAGGCGGTTCGAATTTATCCCACCTTGGTGCTGACCGGGACCAAACTGGCGGTTATGTACGGGGAGAACCGGTACACCCCTTTAGGTTTGGAAGAGGCGGTCAGTACCACCAAGGAGATGTACCTGATTTTTTGCCGTCATGAAATTCCAGTCATCCGGATGGGTTTATATCCAGGTGAGGAACTGCGCAAGCCCGGAATTGTACAGGCCGGACCCTTCCACAGCAGCTTCGGCGAATTGGTTGAACAGGAGGTTTTTAGGGAGCAGGCCCACAGGGCCATACAATCCTTCTGGGCTGGTAACGGAGACTGTTCTGACCTTTGTTTATATGTAAACCCGCGCGACTTATCCAAACTGATCGGCCACCGACGCAGCAACATCATCAGACTATCCCAGGTGTTGGGACTGGATCGGATAGAGGTGAAGGGCTGTCACGATCAGGTTCGGGACAGTGTAGGGGTGGGCAAGCGGGATGAGTCCGTCTGCTATATGCTTTCCCGCCGCCAGTATATAGAGGATTTCTCCTGATGGAAGATATTGTCTCACGGGAAGTTTGTTATTATACTGGGAATGAACCATGTTCTGAGGAGGAAAAGGGTGTATCTAAAGAGACTGGAAATTAGAGGTTTCAAATCATTTGCCGATCATACCGAGCTCAATTTCACCGACGGCATCAATATAATCGTAGGTCCCAACGGCTGCGGCAAAAGCAATATTGTGGATGCAGTCCGTTGGGTGTTGGGAGAAGCCAACGTTCGTTCCCTGCGGGGACATAAGAACGAGGACGTCATTTTCAATGGCACCGACAAGAAAAAGGGTTTGGGCATGGCGCAGGTCGATTTGACCGTCGATAACACCGAAGGTCTTCTGCCCATCGAATATAATGAAGTTACCGTTAGCCGCAGAATATACCGCTCCGGCGAAAGCGAGTTCTACTTGAACAAGACCAGGGTCCGCATGAAGGATGTTGCCCAGTTGTATATGGATACCGGCCTAGGCAAAAAGGGGTATTCGCTTATTGGTCAGGGTGAACTGGAGCGGGTATTGAACAGCCAGCCTTTTGACCGCCGCCTGATGTTGGAGGAAGCAGCTGGCACTATTCGATATCGCCAGCAGAAGGATGAGGTCCAACAGCGCCTCTTGGCTACCTCTCGTGATTTGACGCGGGTAGAAGACATAATCAACGAGTTGCGCAGCCGAAAAACCGAGCTGCAACGCAAGGCGGACAAGGCCCGCAGTTATTTACGGCTGCGGGAAGAGTTTGTTAGTTTGGATATGCAGGTAATGGCCAATCAGGCTGCACAACTGGAAGACAGACTGTCTTCCGAGCGGCAGGAATTGCAGAAAAGCAATTATGAATACAGGCAATTAGGAGTCCTCCAGGAGAAATTTTGCAAGCAGCGGGAGGAGGCGGCGGTACGCCAAGAGGAGCGCCAGGTCAGGCTAAACCAGATCAAGGATAGAAAGTATGAGCTGGAGCATTCCATCAGCAAAATGAACTCCGAGGTCAAATTGAGCCAGGAGCGGATCAAAAATCACCGTGAGCGCATTCAGGCAGCTCAACAGGATTTTGAAAAATACACGGCTATGATGGGAAAACTGGAGCAGGACCTCGAACAGAAGTCGGCCGCAATCGAGCAGGAGCGCCGTCAATATGAAGTCAGACGACATGAACTGGAAGGGCTGGAGATGGAGATCAAGGAGATCGAGGCATCTCTGGAAGCTTTCGAGGAGGCCTTGGTGAGCAATAACCAGCAGATGTTCGAGAGGGCCAATCGTGAAACGCAGCTTAAGAATGCTGTAGTAGAAGGGGAGGACAAGCTTAAAAAGGCGCAGGAGCGCCGGGACCGGCTTTCGATAAGAGTCGATGAAAGTGATGCCGCCTTGAAATCAGCGGCCAGGGTGATGGAAGAGCTGCGCCAAAGAAAACTAGCCGCGGCATCGGCAGGGGAGACATTGGCGCAACTGCTGCGGGACGTCGAACATGAACTGCTTACATACGAAAAAGACCGGGCCGACCTGGAAGCGGAACACAAGTCTCTATCCAGTCAACGGGCGGCGCTGGAACGCAAGTTGTCGGTTTGGCAGGAGGTAGAAAACAGCCGGGCCAGTTATTCTGAAGGAGTACGGGGACTGCTCCTGGCCCGAGATCGGGGAGAGATTGAGATAAGCGGTTTCAGGGGACTGGTGCCGGAGCTAATAGAGGTGCCAGCTCAATTGGGACTGGCAATCGGTACGGCACTGGGTGCGGGTATGGAAAATATCGTGGTTGAGACCAGCCACAGCGCCCGATTGGCCATTGAACTGCTGAAAAAGAAGCGCTGGGGGCGGATAACATTTCTGCCCCTGGATAATTTGCGATATACGGGGATCCCGGAACGGTTCAGGCAGGATCTGAACAGGGAAAAAGGAGTGGTAGGCTGGGCGGATGAACTGGTTAAATACGAACCGATTGATGAGCTGGCCATCAAATATCTCTTGGGCCGGGTGCTGGTGGTGGATGATATGACCATTGGTTTTAAGGTTTTCCGCCAATACAATCTCCCATTCCGTTTAGTTACCATGGAAGGCGAGATTATTAATGCCAGTGGGGCCATTACCGGCGGAACCCGCAGCCACCGTCAACCTAACATGCTGGAGCGGCGGCAGGAGGGTAAAGCCCTGCGTCGGCGGCTGCACGAACTTGTCCTGTCTGAGAAAGCCAAGCGGGAAAGGCTTGAACAGGTCACCAATCAGATTAATGAAGTCGAGACGCGGCTGGCGGAATTGAGACGGGCCAGCGCGGAACAGGATTTTCAGTTGCAGATGGTTAATCAAGAGGAGACTCGGGTGTTGGAGCTGATAAGCAAGAACAAAGCCGAAAGAGATCAGTACAGCCTGGAGAAAAGTCAACTGGAAGGCGTGATCAGAGAGTTAAATGCGCAGCTGGAGACCCTGGTCGAGGAATACCAAAGTCATCGTGCCCAAAATACACTGATAGACGACCAGAATGAGAATGCGAAAATGAAGCTTGAAACCATCCGGCGTGAATGCGAGGTAAAAAAAGAGAGATATTCCTCCTACCAGGAGCAATTGATGATGAAGAAGAGGGAGCTGGAAAACGACTCCAGGAATATAGACCAGTTCATTCAGGTCCTGAATTCCTATCGACAATCGGCCGCTGAGGCCAATGGTCTGCAGACGCGTCTTCAGCAGGAGGTGACCACTCATCTCGAGAGAATCGAGACCTCCCTGGAAGGGATAAACCGGCTGCAAAGGGAGTTGGAAGAGGTAGCAGCCGCCATCGGGGCAGGCCGTCGGGAAGATGAACAGGAGCTGCACTGGCTGACCGAAGTTGAAAAGAATATGGCCCAAACCAAGCGGGAGATGGAACAGGTCCAGGAACAGGTGAGGATGCACGAGATCCGCATAGCTCGTATGGAAACAGAGCTGGCCGGATTGCAGGCACAGTGGCACGAGAAATATCCATCCCGAAGCATGGGGGCAGACCTTGGTTTACTCACCCCACGTCAATTGCGAGAGGCTCGCAGGCGGATCGAGGAGTTGAGTAACGAAATTGAAGAGCTGGGCCCAATTGATATTGAATCGATAAAAGAATATGATGATTTAAGAGAAAGATATGATTTCCTGAGCCAACAGACGGAGGACCTTAGCGTCGCCAAGGCATCGCTGGAAAGCCTGCTCCGGGAGACCGAGAAAACCATGGCCACCAACTTCAGTGAATTCATGGCCAAGGCGAATGCCAGCTTTCGCCACACATTTCAGGAGATCTTCGATGGCGGAGATGCCAGCCTGGAGATAGAGTCGGCAGATGACTTGGCGGCAGGGGTTGATCTGGTGGTCAAGATGCCGGGCAAACGCAGCCAATCTTTAAACCTCTTGTCAGGCGGGGAACGAGCTCTCACCTGTATAGCATTCATATTTGCTTTGTTGCGGATCAAGCCATCTCCATTTTGTCTTCTGGACGAAATCGATGCATCCCTGGACGAAGCCAATTTACAGAGATTCGCTGGTTTTCTGAACCGCATGGCCCGGGATACCCAATTCATAGTGATAACTCATCGGCCCGCGACCATAGAAGCAGGCGGCAATATTTACGGCATCACCATGCCCCAGGAAGGGATATCGTCGGTTTTGTCCATACAAACCGAGGATGCCCGCAGCATGGCGGTGTGAACCCGATAATAACACGATTATTGTTTTAGGCAGGTGAAATAGTGGCACTTTTTGATAAATTCAAACGCTCCAGGAAGGAAGAAGATGAGGTCAGCGCGCCGGCTGAAAGCCTGGAGGTGGACAGCGAAAACTCTACCGAGGGGAACGAACCTGTCCCCGAAGGCAGTTCCCGGGCTTCTTTTTTTGACAAATGGAAACGGGGAAAAAGGGAAGAGAGCAGCGAAGCGGAGGTTCCTGAATCACCTAACCAAGAGCTGGATGAACCGGAACCTCTAGAGGAGGCCACAGAGGAGATCGGGGCAACCGAAAGCCAACGCCCATCTATTTTACACAAACTCATACCAGGGCAGAAGGAAATTCCTGAGCAGAATGAAGCTGAACCTGATTCTAAAGACCTACAGGACGAGGAGGTTTTGGAGGGTTCCCGAAAAGCCAAAGTCAGCTTGATGGACAGGTTTAAGCTGGGGCTCACCAAGACCCGCAAAAACATAGGGGACAAAATCGACCACCTGATTAAGAGCTCCCGAAAATTGGACGATGAGTTTTGGGAGGAATTGGAGGACATTCTGATTCAAGCCGACGTGGGCATGAACACTTCCCTGGAACTTGTTGACAAGATCAGGTCGGCAGCAGCCAAGCAGAAGATCAAAGACCCGGAAGAAGTGACCGGGCTAATCAAGAACGAAATCACCCAGTTGCTGGGATCCAATCCCGAACCCCTCAAGATTACCGGGGATAAACCAGCGGTCATATTGGTAGTCGGTGTCAATGGAGCCGGAAAAACTACTTCCATAGCCAAGCTGGCTTACCGTTTCCATGAAGAAGGCAAAAAGGTGTTGCTGGGGGCCGCGGATACTTTCAGAGCAGCCGCTATCGATCAGCTTAATATCTGGGCTGACCGGGTGGGTGTGGAATTAATCA
>JAKJCH010000003.1:22839-23083 GCA_022706565.1 Bacillota bacterium
GCGCGGCTCGAGCCCGCAAAGCCGACGTGTTGATAGTCGACACCGCCGGGCGCCTGCAGAACAAGACCAATCTGATGAAAGAGATCGGTAAAGTAAGGCGGGTTATAGAAAGGGAACTGCCGGACGCGCCTCAGGAAGTCCTGCTGGTCCTGGACGCTACCACCGGCCAGAATGCGATCAGCCAAGCCAAGATATTCAGAGAAGCCACCGGGGTTACCGGGATCATCCTGACCAAATTGGATGG
>JAKJCH010000003.1:23135-28810 GCA_022706565.1 Bacillota bacterium
CGCGATTTCTCCCCGGACATCTTTGCCCAGGCTTTGTTCGAAAAATAATAGATACCTGAAAGTGAGGTAATAATACATGCCCAGAATTGGTTTAATAGGGGGCACCGGCATCTATAACCCCCGGCTAATGGAGGAAACCCGAGAAATTACCGAAATGACCCCATTTGGCGAAGCCCGTGTAGTTATCGGCAAGAATGACGGCCAGGAAGTGGCTTTCATCACTCGCCATGGAGTGAAGCACAACGTTCCGCCCCATCTAGTTAATTACCGGGCCAATATCATGGCCCTCAAACAGTTGGGGGTGGAGATCATAATAGCGACAGCCGCGGTCGGGTCACTGCACCTGGACCGCCGGCCAGGTGAATATGTCCTGGCCGACCAATTCCTGGACTTCACCAAGACCCGGAAAACCAGTTTTTTCGAAGGCGGCGATCAGCCAGTGGTTCACTGTGATATGACTGTGCCTTACTGTCCTTTCGTCAGGCAAGCCATCGAGGAGGCCGGCCAGGAGATTGGACTGAAGATACACAATGGGGGTACCTACGTGTGCACTGAAGGCCCGCGCTTCGAGACTGCGGCTGAAATCAATATGTTCAAGATGCTGGGCGGGAACCTGGTAGGGATGACCAGTGTGCCGGAAGTATGCCTGGCCCGGGAATTAGGCATTTGCTACGCCAACATTTCGATTATAACCAACCACGCTGCCGGGATCTCTCCTCACATCCTTACCCATTCCGAGGTGGTGCAGGTAATGAAGAACAGTCTCCATGACGTCCGCTACCTCATGATGGAGAGTCTTAAATACTTGGATGGACCGCGCAATTGTGCTTGCAGCGGTATCCCGCAACAAGGCGGACTAAGCGAATCATGATCAGGACTATTTATAGGAAAAACGGGGCTGTTTGCGTTCTGAATCAGAATCTTCTTCCCCACCGGTCTGAATACGAGTGTTTATCAGACTACCGGGAAGTCGTGACAGCCATCAAGGAACTAAAAGTTCGGGGTGCTCCTCTGATAGGCGTGACGGCCGCGTACGGGATTGCTCTGGCTATGGATTCCTGCCCGGATGACCCTGACCAGCGGTTGCTCTATTGGGAAGAAGTAATCAGGTCTTTTGCCAATTCCCGGCCCACTGCGGTCAATCTGTTTTGGGCCATAGACCGAATGAAACAGGTTTTTGAGTTAGGACCAGACAATTCCGCGGACCAATTGAGAAAACGGTTATGGCAGGAAGCCGAGCAGATATGCGCTGAAGATATCCAAACCAACCTAACCATGGGTGAGCAGGGTGTACATGTGCTGCCCGACAGCGCCCGGGTGCTCACCATATGCAA
This sequence comes from Bacillota bacterium, assembly GCA_022706565.1. GTDB lineage: Bacteria > Bacillota > Syntrophomonadia > Syntrophomonadales > Syntrophomonadaceae > PHAA01. The sequence continues at coordinate 24,470 of JAKJCH010000003.1, forward strand.
CGCCGGGGCCTTGGCGACCTGTGGATATGGGACCGCTCTGGGCGTGATCCGTTCAGCTCACCGAGTCAAGCGCATCGAAAAGGTATGGGTTTGTGAAACCCGACCGGTACTGCAGGGATCCCGGCTCACTATCTGGGAGCTGCAGCAGGATGAGATTCCGGTTAGTTTGATAACTGATAGCATGGCTGCCTCAATTATGCAACAAGGCAAGGTTGATGTGGTGGTAGCGGGAGCCGACCGGATCGCCGCCAATGGAGACACGGCCAACAAGATTGGCACCTACGCCTTGGCAGTATTGGCCGCCTACCATAACATACCTTTTTATATTGCGGCGCCTCTATCTACCGTGGATATGAACATCAAATCCGGCCAGCAGATTCCCATCGAGGAACGCGGCCGGGATGAAGTGCGTCAAATAGGCGGGATTTACATTACGGTGCCGGAAGTCGAGGTCTATAATCCTGCCTTCGATGTGACCCCCAGTAAATTGATAACCGGGATCATCACCGAGGCAGGAGTTATAAAACCGCCTTATATAGATAGTCTAATAAAGGTTAAAGGAAAGTGACCATATGCAATATCTACAACAGCGCCAGGACGTCTTGAGGGCTGCCCAGACTATTGCCCGAACCAAAATGGTGGTCGGCACCTGGGGTAACGTCAGCGTGAGAGTACCTGACAAACCATATCTTCTGATTACCCCCAGCGGCATGAAATACGATACCATGACTATCGAGGATATTGTCATGGTGGACTGGTCCGGCACAACCGTGGAGGGTATATGGAAGCCTTCGGTGGAGACACCCACCCATGTGCGAATATACCAGCAGCGATCTGATGTCAATGCAATAGTACACGTGCACAGCCCTTATCTGACTGCCTTTGCGGTAGCCGGATTGCCAGTCCCGGTTATCCTGGAGGAAACCGCTCAGGTTATCGGCCATGAGATCAAGACCGCGCCTTATGCCATTTGTGGGACCGCCCGGTTGGCTGACAATGTCGTCCAGACCCTTGGTTCGGGAGTGGCGGTATTAATGGCCAATCACGGTATGGTGGGGGTAGGAAGGAACATAGAAGAAGCCCTGCGGGTTTGTTATATCGCGGAGGAAACTGCGCGCATCGCCTTGCTGGCCCAGAGCCTGGGGCAGGTCCGTGCTCTCGACCCCGCTGAGATAGAAAAGTTGCACCGGGGTTTTGCTGCCTACGGACAAACGAAAGAATAGCCAAGGTTGTTGCCTTAAAGAATAATACCGACAGGAGGCGCTTTATGAGTTTTCTGATCAAGAATATCGGCATCATTCCCATGACCGCTGATAATTTCATCATCGAGAAAGGTTACCTGGAGATAGCCGGCGATGAAATCAAGCAGGTGGCCGCGGGACAGGCACCGGCAGGCGATTACGAACGGATAATAGACGGCACCAATCTGGTTGCCTTGCCCGGCTTTGTCAACGCCCATACCCACGCGGCTATGACCCTGCTGCGCGGTTATGCCGACGATATGCCGCTGATGGATTGGCTGGAGAAAAAGATCTGGCCCCTGGAAGCCAAGCTGACCGCGGAAGATGTGTATTGGGGGACTATGCTGGCGATTGTGGAAATGATCCGGTCGGGTACCACCTGTTTTGCGGATATGTATTTCTTTATGGACCGGGTAGCAGAGGCCGCAGAACAGACTGGAATCAGGGCCTTGCTGTCCCGCGGTCTGATAGGCGTGGGACCTGATGCTGACAAGGCCCTGGCTGAAAGCCGGGAACTTGTACAACATTGGAACAAATCGAACCACAGCCGGGTAAGATTTAATCTAGGCCCGCACGCACCTTACACCTGCCCGCCAGAGTATCTGCGCCAGGTTGCTGACCTGGCCGGCGAACTGGGGGTAGGAATGCATATCCACTTGGCAGAAACAGCTTCCGAGGTGGCCGACAGTCTGCGTACTTACGGTTTGACACCGGTTGCCCACATGGATAGCCTGGGCCTGTTCGAACACCCGGTCCTGGCAGCTCACTGTGTTCACCTCAATGATGAAGATATTGAGATACTTGCCCGCAAACGGGTGGGGGTGGCCCACAATCCGGAGAGCAATATGAAATTAGCGAGCGGCATAGCTCCGGTACCCAGACTCCTGCAGGCCGGGGTGACGGTGGCTCTGGGCACGGATGGTGCGTCCAGCAACAACGACCTGGACATGAGGCAAGAGATGCACAGCTGCGCCCTTCTGCATAAAGTCAACTCTATGGATCCTACCATACTGCCGGCCTACCAGGCGCTCCAGATGGCTACCCTTAATGGAGCCCAAGCCCTAGGCCTGGCAGATGATATTGGCACATTGGAAGCGGGCAAGAAGGCTGACCTGATCCTTTGTAAGGTAGACGGACCCCACTTTATACCCCGATACGACATCATCGCCAATCTGGTCTATTCCGGTCAGGCTGCCGACGTCGACACTGTCATCATAGATGGTCAGATTGTCATGCATAACCGGGTTATCAGATCATTTGACGAGGAAGAGGTGCTGGAGCGGGCCAAGTATACCGCGGCCCAGCTGATGACCAGATGAGCATGGCAGGTGAGTAAGCGTGACAGCTCACCACCACGAACAGTCAAGCCGGTTGTAATCAATGAGTAAGCTTGATAAGTGCGAGTAATGCTTAAATAAATATGAAAAATAAAACCGGGCACGTAACGCCCGGTTTTTGCTCGTAGAATACTGTTGTTCACATTCTATGGATGAAAAAGCCTGCAATACCCCGGCAGAGTCATTGCAATCAAGCCTCTTCATGGCTGGTATAGCCTTGCTCCTGGGCCATCAAATCCAGATATATGGTCTCAATGTTGGTTATGAAAGGATCGATACGAATCGCTCTCTGGCGTTCGTCGAAGCTCTTACTGTAGCCCTTGCATTCCGCGCAGATATATGCCTGGTAGGCGGGGAAGCCTTCCACGGTCAGGAAAGAGATGCTGTGAGGGTTACTGTTTCCGCAATGAACGCAACAGAGGTTGCGCGTCTCCCATTCCGTGAAACAATGATCGCAAAACATAAAACGCCGGCCGTCCGCTGCCCGCACCCGGCTGAAATTGGATTTGGCGGCACAAAACGGGCAAACAGTGGCAAAGTCCCACGCGTCGAATCCTGCTTCGGAAAAAGCGGTGCGATAGGGAGCCGCCCACAGCCTTAGGAAAGGGCGCAGGGTGTGATCTACGCTAAATACTAGGAGCTCCTCAGCCAACTCATGCTTCTGGGCCAGAGAAGCGAAATATGGGCGATCCCCCTCCATTATCTTGACCGGAAGAACTTCAAAATCGAACTGGATTGAGGCCGATCTGATTTTTTCGATCTGGTCGGCCGTCTCCGGACGGGATTCTTGCAGGAACTTCAGCAACTCCAAATATACTTCTCGAAACACACTGGCATCCAGCTCAAAATCAATTGACTGCATGACCGAACGTTTGGTTTGATCCATTATCTTTACGACATCAATCGCGGCTGGTGTATAAGCCTGCTTAAGCTTGATCTGTTGCTGGTTTTGCCAGGACTCCAGGTTCTTGTAGAAATCCAGATAACCTTCAGGCAAATCTACCGGGGTTTTGGTGTTCATCCTCAGCACTCCTTTATGAGAACAAGGGGAGGTAAACTCCCCTTGTTCCGTATTATCTTTACTTAGTTGTTAGTTTATTCAGCCTCGGCTTTGGCTTTGTCTCCATAGGTTTCTTCATACCATATGGTGTGATGATGCTGGGCCCAATCAGCCCGGACCGTTCCTTTCCACATACCCCAGAAGGATTCACCTGAACCAGGGTGGAAAGAACCCAAGTAACCATGCATACATACCATCACCGTAGCAAAGATCATGGCCAGATCATGAATCCAATAGGAGGCTCTTACCAGCCCCGGCCACCAGATGGAAGGCCACCAGATGATCCAGCCGCTGATCATCAACAGGAAGACCATGGTTGGGGTAACGATTGAGTTTCCTTTTTCACCACCGTTGAACCTGGTCTGGGGTGGAATCTTAACCTTGAAGCCCAGGAATTCCAGCGGGAATTTCATCAAGAAACCGATGTCGTTCAGACCAAACCGCAGCAAGTCTTTGATCCAGGCTATTACGCCCAATATGGCTGCCAGCCAATCGGCTCTCAGAAACAGGGCCAAACCAGTGAACAAACACAGCAGGAAGGTCACAGTATGGCTCCAGTGGGTTACACGGGCAAGGGCATTAAATCTTTCTACACGCGGGACATCGTCTCTATATTCCGGAATCCATTGCATTACTCATGACCTCCTTCCGCATGTCCTTCCATTGCTTTATTCTTGTTGCCAATGACTCTGGAGGTGACAAA
>JAKJCH010000040.1:0-4787 GCA_022706565.1 Bacillota bacterium
TGGGCCAGCCGCGATATAAGGGCGGTGTACGGGCTGGGTCTGATGAATGGTACCGGAACCACTGATGACGGGCAACGCCTGTTCTCACCCCAGGGTCACGTGACCCGCGCTCAGTTGGCGGCCATCCTGACCAATACCTTCGGGCTCGATTATGGGACCATCCGTTTCATCAAAGAACCGGTGGCCAGCGACTACTACCGCGATGTCGACAATAATGCCTGGTATGCCTCCTATGTGGTTATGTGTGCCATCAACCAGGTCTTCCCCGCCGGCGACGATAATTTCTATCCCGACCGGCCGGCTACCCGGGTTGAGGTCGCCCAGGCAATCTATCGTTCCTTCAATGCCAAGGGCATCTCGGTTCCCATGATCATGATGATGCCCCTGTTCCATGACACCGGAAATTTGAGCCAGGAAGAGATGAACGCGGTGGTGTTTGTCAACAACACCGGCATCATGAGAGGCAATGACAACTATTTCCGGCCCGGCGATAATCTGACTCGGGCGGAGATGGCGACGGTGGTTATGCGCTGCGTAGAACTGATCGCTGCCAATGAGACTAACCGGGATCAGGAACTGCAGGTCCCGGTAGGCAGCATACTCTACCTGAATCTGGCCAGCAATCCGACCACCGGTCATACCTGGACAATTGTGGGGGGAGCCGATGGAGTTATTAGGAGCACCGGCTCGGCCTACCTCCCTGATAACAATCCCGATTCTCTGCCGTTAGCAGGCCAGGAAGGCCGCCATTTCTGGCGTTTCCAGGCCCTTCAGGAAGGCAGCACCGACCTGGAGATGGCCTATTCCCGCCCCTGGGAAAGCGTCCAGCCACAGCGGTTTAACCTGAGAATCACCGCAACCCCTACCATCTCTTCGACCCTCTCCCTCAGTACTATCGCCCTGCACAGTGAGGGCCAGTATATGACGGTTGACTCCTACCGGCCGGTTCTGCACGGCCTGGCCGATGAGGATATCCAAGCCCGACTAAATGCCATCTGGGAAGAGGATGTAGAGCAAATAGAGGCTGCCCTAACCGCCGATTTGGACGAATATATCCGCTACAATCAGGAGAACGACTTCCCTATCCGTCCTTATTTGCTTTATAGCCGTTACCAGACAGGTACCCTCAACCAGAACCTACTCAGCCTCTATGTAGACTATTACACTTTTACCGGGGGGGCTCATGGCAGCACCGACCGCCGCCCCTATAATTACGATCTGCAAACCGGCCAGCCATTAGAACTAGCCGACATCTTCCAAAGCGGGTATGATTACCGTGGACTTATCGACCGGGAGATATCAGCCCGGATTGCCGCTCAGCCGGGGGACTATTTCTCCGGTGAGATGGGATTCACCGGTATCAAGGATGATCAACGGTTTTATATTCGAGACGGGCAGTTGGTGATATACTTCTCCCAGTATGAGATCGCGCCTTATGCGGCCGGCATTCCTGAATTTGCTTTCCCGCTTGATCATTTCAGGGAGGGACTGCAGACCCGATTCTTTACCAGTTGACCAGATTCGGCAAAGGCGATTGCATAGATGTGGACTAAAATAAACCGATACTATTCTCCTTGGCTGGACTTCATCGGGCTGCTGCTGTTCTCCACGGCCTTCAGTTACATTCGCGCCCATTTTGATCAGATTCCTGCCACCATACCCACCCATTTTGGGCCGTCGGGACAACCCGATGCCTGGAGTGCCAAGAGCGTGTGGAGTGTCTATGGCACCCTCATGATCGGTTTGGGGATTTACCTGAGCATGGTCCTGACCAATATCGTGGTGATCATACGCCCTGATAATCCAGCCAAAATCATAAATATTCCCCAGCGGGACAAAGACCTGCTGGGGCCAGAACGCTTGGAAGCCATCCGCGCCACTATAGCGAGGGGGTTGGCAGTCCTCAACCTCACCATGGCGGCCTTGTTCGCCTATCTGGGCTGGGGGGCCACTAATGTTGCCCTGGGGATAAGCCCTGGTCTGGGTCCGGTTATGTGGCTGTTTGTTGCCGCCTTGCTGGGAATCAGCCTCTACATGACCGTGAAGGCCATAATGATGAGTTCCACCCGGGGACTGCGCAAATAATTCCCAATCATGGTATAGGCCATGTCAGCTGATAATTCCGTCCCGTAAATCACTGGGTCCTCAAATAAGCCGCTCATCACTCCAGTCATCACGAATTTTCTGTCTTAAGCCAGGCCTTCGCTTTTTCCAGCAAAGTACCCGCCTGGTTCATCTCCGGTTGTTCCAATACCTCATCCAGCAATGCCTCCAGCACCCGGCCAATCCTGGGGCCAGGCTCGTAACCCAGGGCAATCAGGTCGTTGCCGTCGATGGCCAGGTCGCAAATGTGCAGGGGCGGCCGAAGCGCCAGGATGCGGCCAATCTCCTTCTGCATGGTATCCAGCCCGGAGGTGTCGAAAGGAGCGGCCGACCCTAAGATGTCAGCTCGCTGCAAATCGAAAAGATCATCCAGGTTTTCCTCCCCGACCCGGCTGATAAGCTTCTTTAGACTTCCCTCGCGAACGTGGGGGAATCGGCTCATGTGGTCGTAAACCAACCTGGTTACTACGGCCGCGGTCCGGCGGTCATACTTGAGACGCTGCAGAATAGTGGACGCCACCCGGCTGCCTTCTATATGGTGGTTGTAGAAATGACCCCTTCCATCATGATCTACCGTAAAACAGGCTGGCTTGCCCACATCATGCAGCAGGGCTGCCAGGCGTACCGTAAGCCGAGGCGGGCATGCCGCCAACACAGCCATGGTATGCTCGAACCCATCTCTGTCATGGCGGGGACTCTTTTGATCGAAATCGAGCAGGGGCATCAATTCGGGCAGGATATAGGCCAAAAGACCGGTGGTAGCCAAGGCTCTTATCCCCTGGGCAGGCCTTTCGGAAAGCAGGATGTGATCGAGCTCGCCGCGAATCCTCTCCACTGCCACCCGGGACAGTAATGGCGCCTCGTCCATGATGGCATCGGTGACCCTGGGGTGGAGGGTGAAATCCAAGGTACAACCCAGACGTATGGCCCGCACCATGCGTAAAGGATCATGCCGGAAGCGCTGCGCGGCCTGGTGGGCCGGGGAAGCAATAATCCTTCCCTTAAGATCCTGAAGGCCCCCGAACGGATCGAATATCGCCCCGTTCTCATCCATGGCCATGGCATTGATGGTAAAATCTCTCCAGAAGAGGTCGGCCTCAATGCCGGTCAAACCGGGCAGAGGTGAATGATAGCGGCTCTTCCAGGTGGATACCTCCACTGCTCCCCCGGGGGTAATGACCACTATGGTGCCATACCGGGCCCCCAGGGCAACGGTTCGTGGAAAAAGGCTGCGGATGACTTCGGGGGAAGCCTCGGTGACCACATCATAATCGCTCGGTTTCCGGCCCAGCAAGAGGTCGCGCACGCAGCCTCCCACCAGATAAGCATCGCAGCCTCGGCTCTTCAATACAGCCATTATCTCAGCTACGTACTCGGGCAGCTGCATGGTCATCACCTCCTCCGCGCTTTCATAGGATAAGTATTTCCCGGTTTAAGCTGGATATCTCAGTCTGACTGCTTCTATACCTGCGATCTACCCAGTAAAAACCGCAGGCTGGCGCCAGATGGCAGGCCTGCGGTAGATAAATCAGCCAGCGTAATAGTTGATCAAGCTGCCCTTGAGAATCACTTCCCTCTCATCAGCGGATAGTTTCTCCAACCGCAGCTCAATCTCGCGCACCCCTGCCGAACCGATGACCCGGGCCGGGAAGCTCTCATCGCCGCGGGCCAGCTTATCCCGGATGTCGGCAATGAAGATCAAGTCACCCACCATGAAGGGTTCTGCTTCGGCGCCGATGGTAAAGGGCAACATGCCCCAGTTGATCAAATTGCTGCGGTAGCGCTTGGTGGCGTAGCTGACCGCGATGTTGGCCCAGCCGCCCAGCACCTTCTGGCTGGAAGCGGCCTGCTCCCGGGCTGAACCGTCACCTGGCTTGACCGCGTAGACGACGCTGCCGATTCCGGTGTCATACCAAATATCCCGGGCTCCTTCGGCAATCCCCTGTTCAATGAGCTTGGATGCCAGAGCCTGTAAATCCGGTGGTACTTCCCCGCCACTGCTTCTAATCAATTGGCGCCGGGCCTGCTCCAGGTCATTCACGGTCTTGGCCCGGGCTACATAGCCGGGATCCTTGCGCGACAGGGTGTATTCCGCCAGTTTCAAGGGATTGGACCGGAACGAGGAAGTCTCCCCGGATGGGATCAGCTCGTCGGTGGTGGTGACCGGGTCGGTAATTACCGAAGCTACCTGCAGCAGCAGATTGCGGGGCAATGCTACCATAGGCGGCCAGTCGGCGATATTGGGCCCGAATTTGAGTTCAACCTGCCCGGTTGGCTGCTTATAGCCGTTGTACACCCGGTTGTCGTAGATCTCCCGGTCAAAACTATACACACTTGGGACGGCTTCGAAGTTCATGTCAGTGGCGGGGGTCAGCAGTCCGCCATTGAGGACGGTAGCGGTGATGGAGCGGGCATCCATCAGAGCCACCGAGGAGATCTGCCCTTCACCCGGTTTGGAGCCCTCGCGGTTGGGGAAGTTGCGGGTGGTGTGGCGGATGGACAGGCCGTTGTTGGCGGGCACGTCGCCCGCGCCGAAGCAGGGGCCGCAGAAGCTCGGCTTCACGATCACGCCGGCCTCCAGCAGCTCAGCCGAAGCGCCGAGGCGCGTCAGGGCCAGACTCACCGGCACGGAGGTCGGATAGACGGACATCGTGAACGCGCCGTCCCCGACGCAGCCGCCCTTC
>JAKJCH010000040.1:4797-11361 GCA_022706565.1 Bacillota bacterium
CCCGCCCCGAAACAAGGTCCGCAAAAGGCCGTCTTCATGGTAATACCAGCCAACATCATCCGTGCCGCCGCGCCGTTCTTGATCAATTCCAGGTAGATTGGCTGACTGGCTGGATAAACACTGAAGGTCAGCTCACTATTGCCCACCGAACGGCGGTCTACCATGGCCGCAATTTGGTTTAGGTTTTCGAAAGTGCCCCCGGCGCAGCCGGCCACGATACCCTGGTCGGCTCGCAAACGTCCGTTGACCATCTTATCGGTGAGGCTGAAGCGGATGTCAGGATTGTCCATTTGTTTCTGGCCTTCGATCTCCACAGTGCGTAAAATGTCCCCGGTATTGCGGTTCAATTCGGCAATGGTATAGACATTGCTGGGATGGAAGGGCAGAGCGATCATCGGTTCTATCCGGTTCAGGTCGATGATTACAGCCCCGTCATAATAGGCAACCGGACCCGGACGCAGCTCGGCATAGGCCTGGGGCCGCCCGTGGATACGGTAATAGTCCTCCACAGCCCGGTCGGTGCACCAGATGGAGCTCAGGCAGGTGGTCTCGGTGGTCATGACATCGATACCGTTGCGGTAATCAACCGACAGGCTTTCGATGCCGGGGCCGATGAATTCCAGTACCTTGTTATTGACGAAATTATTTTTAAATACCGCTCCGATGAGAGCCAGGGCTACATCCTGGGGACCTACCCCCGGTTGGGGCCGACCTTTAAGGTAAACGGCAATAATCTCCGGATAAGCGATATCATAGGTCTTGCTGAGCAGTTGCTTGACCAATTCCGGACCGCCCTCGCCGATGGCCATGGTACCAAGGGCACCATAGCGGGTGTGGCTGTCGGAACCCAAGATCATACTGCCACAGGCCGCCATCATCTCCCGCATATACTGGTGTATGACAGCCAGATGGGCCGGTACGTAGATCCCCCCATATTTCCGGGCTGCGGACAAACCGAAAAGGTGATCGTCCTCATTAATAGTCCCGCCCACCGCGCACAAGCTGTTGTGGCAGTTGGTCATAACATAAGGCAGGGGGAATTCCTGCAGCCCGCTGGCTCGGGCGGTTTGCACGATGCCCACATAGGTTATATCGTGGGACGCCAGGGCATCGAAACGGATCCGCAATTGGTCCCCATCGCTGCCGGTATTGTGTTTGGTCAGGATTTGATAGGCGATCGTGTTCTGACGACCCTGTTCCGGCTGCAGGGTGCTGCCGTCCAATGAAGGCTGGCCGGTCTTGCCGCTGCTGGCCAGGGTCTCCACCCGGCCTTGTTCACCAACCTGAACCAAGGTCTCACCGTTGATAAAATAGACGCCATTATTGATTAAGCGCAAATCTCCTTAGCACCTCCAATTATTTGCTCTGCACCACTTAATTCTACACCAAGCGATACCGTTGTTATATATTGAACCCCAGGGTTTCGTTCAGGCTGCCGGTGCGATAACCCCTCAAATCCAGTGTCACATAGGCGAACCCCAGCGAACGCAAGAAGTCATGCACCTCGTCCATAAGCTGCTCATCGAAACGAATCCTTTCCTTCGCATCAACCTCGATCCGGGCCGTTTCCCCATGGCAGCGCACCCGTACCTGCCGGAAACCCAGACCGCGGAGATACTGCTCGGCTCCATCCACCCTCTTCAGCTTGTCTGGAGTAATCTTCTCTCCATAGGGAATGCGGGTGGCCAGGCAAGATTCGTTGCGCTTGTCCCAGGACGGCAAACCCATGGCCCGGGATAACTGTCTTATCTCGGTCTTGGTCAGACCGGCTTCCTGCAGGGGGCTTATTACTCCCCATTCTCTCACCGCCCGCATACCAGGGCGGAAATCCTTCTCATCGTCGGCATTGGAACCATCGGCCACGGTTATTATACCGTACTCTCCGGCCAGAGACAGCATTTGCGGATAGTAAGCCCGTTTGCAGAGATAACAACGATCAGCCCGGTTGTCTGCGAATCCCTCAACCGCGAACTGATCGAGCTCGATGATATGATGCTCAATCCCCTGGCGGCGGGTAAACTCAAGGGCCGCTTCCCTCTCCCCTGAGGGGAAAGTGGGCGAAACCACCGTTACGGCCAGGACACGATCGGCCAAGATATTGCGGGCGACCTGCAGCAGGAAGGTGCTGTCCGCTCCTCCCGAATAAGCAACCGCTATCCCCTCCAGGGATTGCAGTCGGCTCTGCAAGTTTTTATACTTATTTTCCATTCCGAGTCGGCGCCCTCCATTTCCCCGCCGGGAGCGGTATTGTTATAATATACTATAAGTCTCGGCTGGGCTCTGCCAAATGCAAACCATTTTGGCTTGGCCTGGTTCGAATTATAACAAAAGGGATGAGATTATGGAAAAAGGGACCCGTTTGATCCATACCGGCAGTGAAGGAGACCCTCATACCGGGGCGGTCAGCACCCCTATTTATCAAAACGTGGTATTCGCTCGCCCGGATTTATATACCGCGGGACAATGGGAATACTCGCGCCTGGGTAATCCTACCCGGAACGCCCTGGAGAAATCCATCGCCACCCTGGAAGGAGGCCGATATGGGTTTGCATTTGCCTCCGGGATGGCGGCTATAGCGGCAGCTTTCCTGCAATTTGGCAGCGGCGACCACGTCATAGTCTCCCGTGATGTCTATGGGGGCACCTTTGGATTGGCCCACCGGTTGTTACCGCGCTTTGGCATCCAGGTGGATTTTGTGGACACCACCGATCCCGACTCTATCCTGGATAAAATCGGCACCAAGACCCGGGCCCTTTTCATCGAAACACCTTCCAACCCTCTAATGAAGATAACCGATCTGCAGGCGGTGGCGGCCTTGGCTAAAGAATACGGTTTGATCACCATGGCCGATAATACCTTCATGACCCCTTACCTGCAGCGTCCGCTGGAAACCGGCATCGACATAGTGATCCACAGCGCTACCAAGTATCTGGGCGGTCACAGCGACTGTCTGGCCGGGCTGGTGGTCACCGATAATCCTGATCTGGCCCGGGAACTAAGCCTTCTCCAGGTTATGCTGGGGGCGGTGTTGGGGCCCCAGGACAGCTGGATTATATCCCGGGGGATAAAAACCCTGAAGGTACGTATCGAACAACAGCAGCAAACAGCCAGCCGGTTAGCCCAATGGTTGTCTGACCGCCCTGAAATAAGTGACGTGTACTACCCCGGTTTGCCTGGCCATGTGGGGCGGGAGGTCCATTTCGGTCAGGCCGACGGAGCTGGAGCCATGATCAGTTTCCGTCTCTCCGATGCAGAGAAAGCCCGCCGTTTCATTGACCGTTTGCGGCTGCCGGTAATAGGCTCCAGCCTGGGTGCCGTGGAAAGCATCGTTTCCTTGCCGGCCTTAATGTCCCATAGCTCCCTGCCGGAGGAGATGCGCCGCGAATTGACCCTGGATCACCAGCTGGTGCGCTTATCGGTTGGTTTGGAGGATTACTCTGATATGCAGGCCGACCTGGAACAGGCACTGGCCCATTCATAAGGTAATAGCCGCCATTATCAGGTAACTGACCAATACTAATGTATTAGGCCTGCCAAATAGGCACCAACCGGAAGGTCATGTTTTGTCACCTTCGGGACACCACTTCGTAAGACCAAGACCAGGCGAAGGTGATTAGATCAAACCATCCGCTCTCCGTCACTGGTAACCAGCAATCGGTACAGTTCGGGGCGGCGGTCACGGAATATGCCCCACTCCAGGCGCTGGTGCTCCAGACCGTCCAGGTCAAATCGGGCGGTTATAACCGTCTCCTGGGCGCGGTCGGCAGCCGCCAGCAAATTCCCGGTGGGCCCGGCGATGAAGGAAGATCCGTAGAACGTAAGAACCGAATCATTGTCTCTCTCTGGTCCTACCCGGTTGGCGGCCACTACCGGTATCAGGTTGGCGGCTGCGTGGCCGCGCATACAGATCTGCCAATGATCCCGGGAGTCTACCGATGGATCCTGCGGTTCCGAGCCGATGGCCGTAGGGTAGAGCAGCATTTCTGCTCCCATCAGGGTCATGCAGCGGGCTGCCTCCGGGTACCACTGGTCCCAGCAGATCCCGACCCCGATCCGGCCAAAACGAGTTTCCCAGACCTTAAAACCGGTATCCCCGGGATTAAAGTAGAATTTCTCCTGGTAGCCAGGCCCAGCCGGGATATGGCTCTTGCGGTATACCCCCAGCACTTGCCCGGCATCGATGACTGCCACCGAATTATAGCGGGCATAGTTCTTCTTTTCAAAAAAGCTGATCGGCAGCACAATCCCCAGCTCCCGGGCCACATCCTTAAATCTCTGTACGGCCGGATTGGTCTCCAGAGTGGAAGCCAATTGATAATAATCAGGATTCTCTTGCTGACAAAAATAGGTGGTCTCGAACAACTCCGGCAATACCACCACCCCCGCCCCTTCCCGGGCGGCGCGGCGGACCAGCTCCTCCGCCTTCTTCATGTTCTGGACGGTGTCAGAGGAACAGCTCATTTGCACCGCAGCCACTGTTACCTGCCTCATTTGTAATCCCTCATCTCGTATAACATTACCGGCACTGCCAGATCACCAGTTGTCTATAACACATTACCATATACTATTTCTAATTCCCTGAGAAAACTTGATCATCCTTGGCATTGCCCGGAACTCCGACTACCTCTGCCTACGTTTTACTATCTGTCAGGGTTGCCTTCACGAATCGACCGCGGTAATGACTGCAGGCGCAACAACATGGGACTTCCAGCCCCAAGCCCGGCCGGCACCTGCTGGGTCATGCAATGGACGTTGCCGCCTTCCCGGACAATGGCCAAGCCATCCACGGTGCGGACCCGCCGCTCCGGAAAGGTGCGGCCCAGGATCTGTACGGCCTGGATATCGGTGGATTGGGCTTCTCCGCCGAAAACCGGCAGGATTATCCCACCGTTGACAAAATAGAAATTAAGGTAGCTCAGGGTCAGCCGCCGGCCTTCGTGGTACTGGGGCGGGGGCTGAGGGATCTCGATTATTTCCAGGGTCCGGCCCCGGGCGTCGGTGGACTGCCGCAATATCTCCCGGCTCTCCACGGTAATCAAATAATTGTCATCCCGGGGATCATCGCACGCCTGCAGCAAAACCCGGCCCGGTCCGGCCCAGCAGGCCAGGTTGTCGATGTGACCGTCGGTCTCGTCCCCTTCTAAGCCGCGCTTGAGCCAGATCACCTTGTCTATCCCCAGATACAACGACAGGTATTCTTGGATGCGGGTCCGATCAAGACCAGGGTTGCGGTTGGGGTTGAGTAGGCACTCCTCGGTGGTCAGCATGGTACCCTCCCCGTCCACGTGGATGGAACCGCCTTCCATAACCAGCGGGGCATCGAAGCGGGTCACCTGCATGGCTTCCAGGATGGTTGCTGCCAAGCGGTCGTCCTTATCCCAGGCCGGGTACTTTTCCCCCCAGGCATTGAACCGCCAGTTGATTCCAGCCACCCGGCCGCGGTGGTCAATTACAAAGGTGGGACCGTTGTCCCGCAACCAGGCATCGTCGTGGTCGACCACCAAAAATTTAACCCCTGCACCGCCCAGATAACTGCCGGCGGTATCCAGATCATCGGGCCGGACCACCACTATAACCGGTTCGAATTCTGCTATCGCCTCGATAATGGCGGCATAGCCCCGGCATACCCGCTGATAATCCTGCGGGTAGCACATGGTGGCCTGCACGGGCCAGGAGATAAGGGTACACTGGTGAGGTGACCATTCTGCCGGCATTTTATAGCCCAGGTCAAGTGGATACATGTCTTCCTGCTCCCATCCTGACTGTAATTCCCCTCATAATATAATATTGTCCCCTTCATCTCAATCCCCACCCGCTTTGACCGTGCTTGAAGGGATGTTGGCCGCACTGCCAGGCTTATGGTGTTTGGCTGGAGGGCTTATACCCCAGCCGGGCCAGGTAACCTTCCCGCCAAGAATAGTACTGCAACACCAGCATCACCCGTTGGCCTTCTACCGGCTTGATTTCCGGCTCATTTCGGCTAGACTTAAATGAGTATCAAGATTTTAGGGGGTCCATATGTCCGACATATTTGCAAGAACCGAGATGTTGCTGGGCCCTGCAGCCCTGGGCAAGCTGGCCGCCAGCAAAGTAGCGGTATTCGGTATCGGCGGGGTAGGCAGTTTCACCGTTGAGGGTCTGGCTCGCTCCGGCGTAGGTCAGTTGGTCCTGGTGGACCATGACCTGATCACCGTCACCAATATCAACCGCCAAATCCACGCCACCCATAAGACGCTGGGACTCAGCAAGGTAGAGGTGATGCGCCAGCGGATCCTGGATATCAATCCCGAGGCGCGGGTGATAGGGCACCAAGTCTTTTATCGCAGCGAACAGGCTCCTGACCTGGTAGACCCTGATCTGGACTACATAGTCGATGCGGTGGACTCGGTCGGGGCCAAGATCGACCTCATCATGCAGGCCCGGCAGATGAACATCCCGATCATCAGCTGCATGGGAGCGGGCAACAAATTGGACCCGACCCGGTTTGAGGTGGCCGATATTTTCGAGACCTCGGTATGCCCATTGGCCCGGGTGATGCGGCGGGAATTGCGCAAGCGGGGCGTG
>JAKJCH010000041.1:0-3000 GCA_022706565.1 Bacillota bacterium
GATGATAGCACAGAGTAGGGATATTGATACCGACATCTTTAGCCGCCTGCAGGATAGTCGAGCCATCAGGAACGGAAGCTTTGATACCGTCTATGGTTACGTTTATCACTCTTTTCACTCCTTTTGCTCTTTCCTATACTAATTTGGCATTATAGTCGGCGGGAAAATGCTCAATGGTGGTCATGACCGGTGCGGGGGCAGCTTGCCCCAGCCCGCACAGGCAGGAATAAGACATGACCCGTCCCAATTTGTTTAACAGCACCACATCGGCTGATTTGCCCCGACCGGAGTTGATTTTATCCATAAGGTCATGCATGCGCATGGTTCCTTCCCGGCAGGGGGCGCATTTTCCACAGGATTCATGTGCAAAGAATTTGGCGATCCGGGCGGTGACATCGACAATATCCCGGGTATCATTGAGAACGAAGACGGCTCCTGATCCGAGCACTGCACCGATTTCGGTCATGGCATCAAAACCGATGGGCGTGTCGAGGTTGGCAGCCGGGATAAATGCTCCCGAAGTTCCGCCAATCTGCACGGCCTTGAAGCCTTTGCCATCCGGGATACCGCCGCCAAAGTCAAAGATGACTTCTCTGATAGTGGTGTCGGTAGGAACTTCAAAGAAGGTCTTGTTGACCACATCGCCGGTGAGAGTAACGATCTTGGTGCCTGGATAGGAAGGAGTGCCGATGCCGGCATACCAGGCAGCGCCTTTTTCCACGATCGCTGGGATGTTGGCGAAGGTCTCTACGTTATTGACTATGGTGGGTTTGCCCCATAAGCCGACTACCGGAGGGAAGGGGGGTTTGATGCGAGGTTCTCCGCGTTTGCCCTCGATCGACTCAATTAGTGCGGTTTCTTCTCCGCAAACATAGGCTCCTGCTCCCATCCGGACCTCGATTGAGAAGTCTCCCAGAACCCCCTTCTCTGTGGCTTGAGCGATAGCCATGTTCAAGGTCTTGACCACGGAAGGATACTCACCTCTGCAATAGATAAATCCCTGGGTTGCTCCAATGGCATGAGCACAAATAGCCATGCCTTCCAGGAGGGATTGGGGGTCGCCTTCCATAATAAGTCTGTCCTTATAGGTGCCGGGTTCTCCCTCGTCAGCGTTGCATATAACGTATTTCTGATCGGCCTGTGCCATATAGGCAAAATTCCATTTGACTCCGCAGTTGAACCCAGCCCCGCCGCGGCCTCTAAGGTTGGATGACTTGACTTCGTTGATAAGGTCCGCTGGTTTCATGCTGCGAGCTTTGTTTAGGGCATTGTATCCACCAACAGCAATATAATCGTCTATTTTCAGTGGGTCAATTTTCCCGTAATTGCGCAAAACAATGCGCATTTCCTCAGCCATTACTTTATGTCCTCCTTTCCTGATAAATCAGGGTCCTGATCCGTGAATTTGTTAATTTCCTACTTATATGCAGCTATGATTCCGGAAATCTGGGCTGGAGCAACGTCCAAATAAGGTTCGCCGTTGATGGTAATTACGGGAGTGGCTTGGCATTGGCCCACACACTCCGTAAATTCCAGGCTAAAAAGACCATCCGCGGTGCTTTCGCCCATCTTCACGCCCAACTCTTTCTCCAACGCTGCAACCACCTCAGCAGCACCAGCCACGTGACAGGGGGCGCTTTCGCATATCCTGATCACATACTTTCCGCGCTTGGCAGTCGAAAACATGGAGTAAAAGGTTGCCACACCATAAGCCTGCGCAGTCGGTTTGTTAAAAACCTTGGCAGCTTCGATGATGACTTCCTCGGGCAGATAATTCAGCTCTTCCTGGATAGCATGAAAAGCCTCGATCATCCCTCCGGGTTTGTCTGCGTATTTGGCGAGAATCTCCTGGTAATTCATCTACTTATCCCCTCCTTTCTTCTCAAAGATGTAATTGATATCAGTATTCACTGCCTGGCAGCGGGTTTCAGAATGCTGGCAAACCCTGCATTCCTCAGGTATACAGGCAGTAAAATAATCCAACAGTACAGTATTCCAACAGTAAAATAATCCCATCCAAAGTTATTATAATTCTATGTGAATAATGTCACATTGACAATAGAAATGTGTAGTTGCTCAGTCAGTTGATTAATTAAGGGAGCCGCAATTGGCGGGCTTTACAGGGAGAGGGGTTGATAGCAGGTGAGAGTATACAATATACATTTAGGGGGTAGGGTAGGGGAGGGGCAGAGAACTGTTCTGTGGCACGTACTGCTTGTATTAACTGGCAATAACTCTTATCATCTAAACAAGTGTTCGATAGTAATTTGGGGGAGGGAATTGAATGCAGGGCGTCCAGATTTCGGAAGGAGTGTTCTCGGTTGGAGTTTTGGATCCTGATCTGAGGGTTTTTGACATAATCATGACTACCGATTATGGCACCAGTTATAATGCCTATTTGGTCAAGGGGCAGGACAAAACGGCCCTGATCGAAACCGTCAAGGCCAAATTCTTTGACGAGTACCTAGCCGATTTGCAGAAGTTGATCGATATCAAGGAGATATCCTATCTAATAATGAACCATACCGAGCCTGATCATGCCGGCTCGGTTGAGAAAATGGTGAAGCTGATACCAGGACTGACGGTCTTGGGCAGCAATACAGCCCTCAACTTTCTTAGGGAGATAACCAACACCAGGTTCAAGCAGCAAGCGGTCAAAGATGGAGACGTGCTGGATTTAGGGGGCAAGGCCTTGCGCTTTATCAACGCGCCTTTCCTGCACTGGCCGGACTCGATATATACCTATCTGACCGAAGACCAGATTCTATTCTCCTGCGATTCGTTCGGAAGTCACTTTGCCGAGCCTAAGCTATTCAATGATTTGATGGACCAGGATATAGTTCCAGCCTTTGAATACTACTTCGATAAAATCATGGGTCCGTTCAAGCCTTACGTGATTGAAGCGTTGGATAAAATCCAGGATCTGCCCCTGAAGATGATATGCCCGGGACATGGCCCTATCTTAAGAGACAAACTGGACTATTTCATCGGCTTGTACCG
>JAKJCH010000041.1:3010-5671 GCA_022706565.1 Bacillota bacterium
CAGTGGGCCACGCCCCCGGAAGCTGACCCGGATCCCCGTCCCAAGATCGTTATGCCCTATCTGAGCGTATATGGATATACCAAAATGATTGCCGACGGAATCATCGACGGTCTGCAGATGGTAGCTGATTTCAACATTAAACCGTTTGATCTGGTGGAAACAGAATTGTCCCAAGTCCTCCCGGAGATAGAGACCGCTGATGCAATCTTGATTGGATCGCCTACCTTGGTTGGAGATACGCTTCCCCCGGTCTGGGAATTGCTCAGCCAACTCTCCCCCGTTACCCATGGACATTTGGTGGCCGCCGCCTTTGGGGCTTATGGCTGGAGCGGGGAGGCTGTGCCCAATATCGAGAGCCGTTTGCGCATGCTGCGTATGGATGTCATGCCGGGCTTGAGAATAAACTTTAAGCCCTCCGAACGCAACCTGGAAGACGCGTTTCAATTCGGCATGGATTTCGCCAAGCGGATTTTGCAGAAAAAAGCCCCCAAATCCCAGCAGAAATGGCGGTGCCTGGTGTGCGGACATATTTATGAAGGAGAAGAGCCGCCAGCCGTTTGCCCTGCCTGTGGTGTAGGCGGGGAAAACTTCGTTGCCGACAGGATTGAGGATGAATTCCTTAACGACAGTGAAGAAAGATTCTTGATTGTAGGTGGTGGCATAGCAGCCCTTTCCGCTGCGGCCGCTATTCGTAAACGCAACCGTACCGGCCCCATCACGATTCTGACGGAGGAGAAAATCAAGCCCTACTATCGACCGGTTTTATCCGTTTTGATTGGCTCCGACCTACCTGATGAAAAGTTCTATGTGTATGATGATGAATGGTATCGACGCAAGCAGGTCGAGGTAAGGACTTCCAGCCGAGTCGCTAGGCTTGACACTGCTTTGCGGCAGGTTGCCCTGGAAGATGGCTCCGTTTTGGATTATGACAAACTCATCCTGGCCACCGGGGCTCGCAGTCTTATACCGCAAATACCTGGTACGGATAAGACTGGGGTCTTCACCCTTCGCAATTGGGCAGACGCCAAGTCCATGCAGAAAAGCTTCAAAGAAGGCCAGAGAGTGCTATTGGCTGTTACCGGGCTTCAGGGTTTGCAATTGGTGGACCCCTTGGTAAAACAAGGTTTGCAGGTGACGTTGGTTGATTCTAACCCTCGGCTCATGCCCCATCAGTTGGATGAAATGGGTTCAGAGCGGCTGCGGCAATTGATGGTAGAGAATGGGGTAGGTGTACTTCTGGGGGTGGAAGTCGCAGCGGTTTTGGGCGGCGAACAGGTAAACGGGGTGCAGTTGAGCGATGGTCAGGTGGTGGATGCGGATATCGTCGTTTTCTCGGTGGGATTCGTCCCCGCTGTGGAACTGGCTAAGACCGCCGGTATCGAGGTAGATTACGGGATACAGGTAGATGAGTCGATGCGGACCAGTGCCTCCGATGTCTTCGCGGCTGGGGATGCTGCCCAGTTAGGCGGTGTGCGGGTCGGATCATGGGCGGTAGCTTTGGAGATGGGGCGGATCGCGGGCGCTAATGCGGCTGGAGATTGGCTGGAGTATTCGAAACCGCTGGTGCCGGTGATGGTGAAAATTTTCGGCCAGGAAGTATTCTCCCTGGGAGAAGTCAACCTGCCGCCGGAAGAATGCCGTATCACCGAGGTTTGGGAAGAGAAGGAGAACTATTACCAGAAAAGCTTCGTAAGGGACGGCGTCCTGGTCGGAGTCATCATTATGGCCCCCAAGGTCGACACCCGCGAATCGATGGCGTCGCTGGGCCGTGATGCCAGTGGTGCCATGCGCACTAACAAATGGAAGTGCCGGGTATGCGGTTATGTTCATGAAGGGTTGGAGCCCCCGGATGAATGCCCGGCCTGCGGGGCTGATAGAGACATGTTCGATCCGGTGTCGTAGAACTTCGGCAATCAGGGCATAATATCTTTGTTTCGGAAACTCGGAAGGGCGCTTTACTCTGGTGGCCTTCCGGTTTCCACCCACTAACTGAAATGCCAAGGCCAAATAATAGCTGGGGTGGGATTATATGATACCACTGCGTGACAATGCCCACAGTGACCATTTCCCTTTGATAACGGTAACAATCATTGCTTTGAACACCTTGTTATTCATGTATGAGGTTTCCCTGGGGGAAGCTGGCATGAATGAACTGGTCTATATATTTGGTTTGGTGCCGATCTATTATAGCGAGTACCATGTTTCCTGGATGGGGTACCTACCGTTCATTACTTCGACTTTCCTCCACGGCAGCTGGATGCACTTGATCGGAAACATGTGGGTCTTGTGGCTGTTCGGGGACAATGTTGAAGATAAGATGGGCAAGCTCCGCTTTGTCGGCTTCTATCTGCTGTGCGGATTGCTGGCCAGTGCAACCCATTTCCTGCTCAACTTGCATTCGGAGATACCGGTGGTTGGAGCTTCTGGTGCGGTGGCCGGAGTAATGGGAGCATATTTTCTCATGTTTAGAAAGGCATCAGTGCTAACCTTCATCCCGCCCTTTTTCCTAATAAGCGTTCCGGCCTGGATTTTCCTGGGATTTTGGGCGCTTAGCCAGCTATATGGAGGAGCTGCCGGGCTTTTATCAACTGGAGCTGAGCAATCGATAGCTTTTTGGGCCCATATCGGCGGATTCGCTGCCGGCATGCTCCTTTATAGCTT
>JAKJCH010000041.1:5735-11247 GCA_022706565.1 Bacillota bacterium
CGAACTACCCGGGTCAATCACCGCGTCCTTCCGTTTAACCCCATTCTATTGTTCAATGGTGCTGGCTATCAGTCGGTTGACTTCCTGATTTGCATAGAACAAGGCTTCATTATCAGGCTGCAAATGATAAATGGTGTTCTCGATCCTTTCTTGTCCGGCTTTGACGTCTTCCCAATGGCTTTCGATCTCATATATGTTCATACATCCCTGCAGGTCGTCAGCCCTCCCGGTTTCCAGGTAGTATTGGAATTTGTTGAGGGTATCGACGTTTTGGTAAACGCTGTGAACATAACTTTTTCGAATTATGTCCTGGTAAATTGACCGTAATTCCAGGGCGTTTTTGAGGGTTGATTTAGCTTCCTGGACTTCCAATCCGCACTTCTGCACAAAAGCATCGCGGTTCTCAGGCCAGTTCTGCAGAGCTTTTTTGTACCTTTCGCAAGCCTTCTCATGCTGCCTGGATTTTATGAAATATATTTTCATCTTTTGGCTGTAATCTGAGTTTGAACCTGGCTTGGTATGACGTTTGGGCAACCCGATGGAATCCAACAGGTTGAAACGTGACTGCGGTTCAGCCGGCTTTTTCGGCTTGATCGGGATTAGGTTGGGTTCCGCCGGTTCCAGATCAGATGCTTCGCATATCGATTGCCGCTGTTCTATGAACTTATTGATGTAGAGAATATGCTTATCGACGGATGCGATTTTGCCCAGGCTGGCTTTGCACATACTGATATCCCGGATCAGTTCATCCTTGCTGCGCAAGCCTTTTTTATTGGTTTTGCGGGTCTGGGCATACTTGTTCAAGGGCCGGTCTAATTGGGGACGTTTGTGGTAATTGAACAATTGGGCCAAGTCAGCTGAAGTTAGAAATTCCTCTTCGGCAGAATGGAATCGGGAGAAATGAAACTGGGTATTAGTGGGGACATAGTAGTATGGCCCTACCGAATTCAGGTAATCGCTCAGATGCATCTCTAACAGATCCTGACCAGCTTCGAGCTCGATATTGATGAAATCAATCCAAGTAGATAAATTATCGGGATTGCCCATATTATTGTCCAACCATTCCTGCATCTGCAAATAGGTCTCCAGGGAAATGTTTATAGTGGAATCATAATAATAGAAAAGCAGTTCATCGGGACGATAGTTGATGAAAACGGATAGATCCAAGAAACATTGGCTTTCCTTGTTTAGAAAGGTAGAGAACATGATATTCCTCCTTATTTAGTGTGTAGCACTTAATTTCTAGATATTACCAAAAAATCCTTCTAATGCTTAAGATAAAAATAAAAAGATAAAAAAAATTATGGGAATAGGAAACCATAGAATAAGTACGCCACATTCTACGGAGGGAGGTAAGTAAATGAAGAAGAAAAGCAAAAAGGCCAATAAGGCTCTAACCGAAAGAGATCTTTTGAAGATTGAGACAGCCCGGGAACTGGGACTGTGGGAACAGATTGAGGCGAATGGATGGGAATCCTTGACCAACGCCGACTGTGGTCGGGTCGGCGGCATCATGCGCAGGAAACTCAAACAGAATAAAGCATAGTAGAGTCTCGGCCCCGTGTATCTGACCAGCTCCCAACCTAATCAGCGTTCCGTTTTTTATGATAATATTGATAATGACATGGTAAAAACGGAAATATTGACTATGGGGAGTAATCAGAATGGCCAAGGGTTTTGTGCATCTGCATAACCATTCCGAATATAGTCTGCTGGACGGAGCCTGCCGGATCAGGGATCTGGTGAACCGGGCTGTGGAATTGGACATGCCGGCGATAGCGATTACAGATCATGGAGTGCTTTATGGCATCATGGATTTCTACCGGGAAGCGAAAAAGCGAGGTATCAAACCGATCATAGGCTGCGAGGTTTATGTTGCCCCCAGAAGCAGATTGGACCGGGATGCCCGAGCTGATGAACGCAATGCTCACCTGACCCTGTTGTGTAAAAATGAGGTTGGGTACCGAAATCTGACCGAGATGGTGAGCCGAGCATACATTGAGGGTTTTTATTATAGGCCTCGGATTGACATGGAACTGCTGGAAAAATACCATGAGGGGCTGATTGGACTGAGCGGATGTCTGGCCGGAGAGATACCCCAGCTGATTGTTGCCGGCAATCAAGATTCTGCCCGGGAGACCGCCCTCAAATTACAAC
This sequence comes from Bacillota bacterium, assembly GCA_022706565.1. Classification (GTDB taxonomy): domain Bacteria; phylum Bacillota; class Syntrophomonadia; order Syntrophomonadales; family Syntrophomonadaceae; genus PHAA01. The sequence goes on from JAKJCH010000041.1 coordinate 7,893, forward strand.
GGGTATTTGGTCCCGGTAACTTTTATCTGGAGGTTCAGGATCACGGCATCGATTTGGAAAAGAGGGTTTGCCAGAGCTTATTCAAAATAAGTGATGAGACTGGAATACCGGTAGTTTCCAGCAACGATGCTCATTACATCCGCAAAGAGGACGCCGCGGTTCATGATGTGCTGCTGTGCATTCAAACCGGCAAGGTGGTGTCTGATCAAGACCGCATGCGCTTTAATGGCAGCGAGTTCTATCTGAAGAGCGAAGATGAGATGCGGGCTCTCTTTCCCGACCATCCCGAAGCGGCGGACAACACCCTTAAGATAGCCGAAGCATGTGAACTGGAGTTTACCTTCGGCGAATTTCACTTGCCTTATTTCTCGATTCCGGATGGCTATAGCCCAGAGAGTTATTTGGAGCAATTGACCAAGGAAAAGTTCGTCCTCCGCTATCCCCAACCGGATGAGCAGGTTAAGCAGCGGTTGGCCTATGAGCTGAGTATGATAAATGAGATGGGTTTTGCGGAATACTTTCTGATCGTTCAGGACTTGGTCAACTGGGCTAGAACCCATAACGTGCCGGTCGGCCCTGGACGTGGTTCGGCCGCGGGGAGCCTGGTTTCCTACGTTCTAGGTATTACTACCATAGATCCGCTCAAATACGACCTGCTCTTTGAACGGTTTCTCAATCCTGAACGCATCAGCATGCCGGATATCGATGTCGACTTTTGCTTTGAAAAGAGAGAACAGGTTATCGCCTACATCATCGAGCGATACGGCATCGATCGGGTAGCCCAGATCATCACATTCGGTACCATGGCGGCTCGGGCCGCGATCCGCGATGTGGGCCGGGCTCTGGATATATCCTACGGTAATGTAGACCGGATTGCCAAGATGATCCCCGCTGAGCTGGGGGTTACTATAGACAGGGCTTTGGAGATTTCCCCGGATCTGGCGGCTGCCTATCAAAATGATTATGATACCCGCCGTATAATCGATATTGCCCGGGCCATCGAGGGGATGCCCCGCCATGCTTCCGTACATGCGGCTGGAGTGGTGATCGGCCGTGAGACCTTAAGCTCCTTGTTGCCTTTGCAAAAGACCAGTGACGGCCATATTATTACCCAATTTGCCAAAGAGACAGTGGAGGACATCGGCCTCCTTAAGATGGATATACTGGGGCTTAGGACCTTGACTGTGCTGGACCGGGCGGTGGAGATAATCAAAAAGACCAAGGGGGTAAAGATAGATTTGGAGAACCTGCCGCTGGATGATAAGCAGGTTTTCCGATTGCTCCAGGAGGGCGACACCATCGGCGTATTCCAATTGGAAAGCGATGGCCTGCGTCGTATTTTGCGGGACATGCAGCCTAACCGCTTCGAAGACTTGATCGCTGTAATTGCCCTGTACCGTCCCGGCCCGCTGGGCTCCGGCATGGTGGAGGATTTCATCAACCGGAAACAGGGACGCCAGAAGGTAGAGTACATGCATCCCGCCCTGGAGCCGATATTGGAGGAAACCTATGGCGTTATTCTCTACCAGGAGCAGGTCATGCGGGTAGCCAGCGACCTGGCCAATTTCACCATGGGTGAAGCGGATGTGCTGCGCCGTGCCATGGGCAAGAAAAAAGCCAGTGAGATCATGGCCATGCGCGATAAATTTATTCAAGGTGCTGCCCGGAACGGCATCGACGAGGGCTTGGCCGGACACCTGTTTGATATCATGGAGAGTTTTGCCGGCTATGGTTTCAACAAAAGCCATTCGGCAGCCTACGCTCTGATATCTTACCAGACTGCTTATTTAAAGGCTCACTATCCGGTTGAATTTATGTGTGCTTTTCTCAGCAGTGTCATTGAGCACCAGGACCGGGTGGTTTTCTATATCAAAGACTGTAAAAAGATGGGGATACCTATCCTGCCGCCCGACATCAACCAGAGCTTTGAAAACTTCACGGTGGGGGCGGATGGTATCCGGTTCGGCCTGGGTGCCATCAAGAATGTGGGAATAAATGCCGTCAAGGCTATCGTCGAGGCTCGGCGGCAAGGTAATTTTAGCTCCTTTTTTGATTTTTGCCAGCGAGTCGATCTCACCCAGATAAACAAGCGGATGGTGGAAAACCTGATCAATGCAGGCTGTTTCGATTCCCTGGGCCAAACCCGCAAGCAGTTGTACTCAATTATGGACGAATCGATGACCTTGGCCGCCCAAGTCAAACAAGCCAGTCAGGGTGATCAACTCTCTTTGTTCGGTGATGCAGCCGATATGGTCGAGGAACCCGCGGTGCTGGTCAAAGGCGAGTGGGATAACCAGGAAAAACTGAGCCGGGAAAAGGAGGTTCTGGGTTTCTACGTATCCGCCAACCCCTTGGACAACTACCGGGAGATTATCGACCTGGTGACTACCAGCGAAATCGCGGGTCTAAATGTTAATGACGGCGAGGAATATGTGCGGGTAGCTGGAATACCCTCCGCCATAAGTAAAAAAATCAGCCGTCGGGGAGATCCCTATGCCCGGTTTTTCCTAGAGGATTTGAGCGGGCGAATCGAGGTCATGTTGTTTTCGTCTGCTTATCGGCAATGTATCGATTTGATCCAACCCGACGTACCCATTGTGGTTGAGGGTTTTCTGGATCTGCGGGATGAACAGCCCAAGATAGCGATGCGCAGGGCGTTCCAGCTGAAGCCAACGCTCAAGGAAATGCATGTGCGGCTGCTTCCGGAGAAGAACGATGCACAGACCAGGACGGCATTGCTGGCAGTGATCGGACAATACCCGGGCTCAGCCGAGGTTTGTTTACGGCTGCCCGGCAAGAAGAACCGGGTGTTGGATGATAAGTATGATGTCCAGCCCCACCCCGGCCTTAAAAACGAACTGCAGCGGTTGGTGGGCAGACATAATGTCTGGTTCAATTAAGGAGGTCAAACGCATGAATCAAGATTATATTGGAGATGACTATATTGTGATCAAGGCCTTGGAGAACGGAGTCACCATAATTGGACTAACCCGGGGACAGGACACCAAATTTCACCATACCGAGAAACTCGACAAAGGCGAGATTCTGTTGGTTCAATTCACTGCCCACACATCAGCCATAAAAATCAGAGGCAATGCAGAAGTGATGCACCGGTATGGTATGACTTTAGCTGAGGGGCCGAAGAAATAACTGTAGATGGGGGTGCGGGGTTGCATAGGCTGGCGGTTTTAACCAGTGGTGGCGATGCGTCAGGAATGAACGCGGCCATACGCGCGGTGGTTCGTACCGCAATTTACCGGGGGATGGAAGTACACGGGATCCACCAGGGTTTTGCCGGACTTCTTAATGAGGAGATAAAACCCATGACCGCTGGTTCGGTAGCAGATATAATTCA
>JAKJCH010000042.1:0-291 GCA_022706565.1 Bacillota bacterium
CCAATATTGCGATTCTGCCGCCTGGTGCCAGTCCCAGTTGCCAAAGACATGCCAGCCCCAGGGATTGGTCGATGTGTCGGCAAACCATACCAAGCGCATGCCTTCTCTAAATCCGCTATCAGGATACTGGCCATTCCTGAACCAGCAGATCACCATGGGACCTTCCCGCGGGGAATACTGATAAACATTCTTATACGCAAAAGTCCGGCTGAATCCATCGGCGGCCTTGATTCTAAGCGTATCCCCCGGTTTCATGCCCCCTACCAATTCACACAAATCCTTAACATTATT
>JAKJCH010000042.1:301-2197 GCA_022706565.1 Bacillota bacterium
CCAGCGCAGGGCCTGTTCGGCGGCCTCATCCGGTCCATCTATAAAAACCGGCCCCTGGTGGTAGTAATGGGTACTGCCATCCCCTAATACCGGTATGTTGGCGGGATTCATCAGCCAATGATAATCCACCGATTTCTGGGCCAGGATGGTGGTGCCGTCCGCAGCCACTTTCTTAATAGTGAGGCTGGTAGTGGGAGCTGCCGCAGCGAGTGGCGGCATGACTAGTGATAAAGCCATAAACAGAATTAGGGTCAGGGTTGCCAACATCCAGCTCCGCTGGCTTCTTTTCTGTTGATAAATCAATGCTATTCCCCCTCAGTCCGATTGATATGTCGCAAGAAGACATGCAACCACTCAGAGTGCCGGTATTGATTGCAAGCAAAACCTCTCTCCTGGCAGTAAAAATGCGAACTACAATTTAATCATATTCTAGCCCCTAAACAGATGTACAGAGGAAGGAGCAATGGTTACAAACACTTCTTGACCCAGATCCAGCCCCATTCGGTCAAAGCTGGGCCGGGTCAACAGGCAAATCAGCTCGGGCGGCAGTTCAGCCTTGATGTTGACCAGGGTTCCCTTATTGACGATTCCGGTGATAACTGCGGGAAAGGTATTGGGAGTACCCTCGGTGGGGCGAGTGGCGGTTATGAAGACATTCTCCGGACGCACGGCGGCCCAACATTCGCCTTCAATATTGGTTGCTACTGCCAGTTCAGTATTTCCGACCTTAAACCAGGTTGTTCCTTCTCTTCCTCTTTTGGCCACACCGGAAAAAACATTCACCGCCATGGTAAAGCGGGCAACAAACTCGGACTCGGGGCTGTGGAATATTTCATCCGGGGTACCCACCTGCCTGATGGTTCCTGCCCCAATGACCGCCAGGCGTGTCCCCATGGTAACCGCCTCCTCGAAATCGTGGGTCACATGCAGGACGGTCACGCCCAATTCACGTTGCAGTCTGGTCATCTCGTGGCGCACTTCTTCCCTGGTCTGCGGATCCAGTGCCCCCAAAGGCTCATCCAGGAGCAGAACTTCCGGATTGGTTATCAGGGCCCGGGCCAGCGCCACTTTTTGCTTCTCTCCCCCACTCAGGTTCTTGGTCCGGCGGGACAACAAAGGGGCGATTCCCAGCAGGGGTGCTACTCGTTCCAGTTCCCGGCTGATTTGTTGCTCCGGCTGGCGCCGCATTCTAAGTCCAAAAGCTATGTTCTCCCTGACAGAGAGGTGCGGGAACAGGGCACAATCCTGGTAAACCATGCCCACGTTGCGCTTCTCCGATTCCAGTCCGGTAACATCCCGGTCACCGATGCGAATCGAACCCGAGGCGATTTTGTGCAGTCCAGCGATGGTCTCCAGTAAAACTGTTTTACCGGAAGCTGACGGTCCCACCAGTACGAAATAATCTCCGCTATTGATCTGCAGGTTTACATCGCGCAGGGCAAATCCGGGCAGATGTACATTTATTCCCTCAATGCTAATCATAGTCCGGACTCCTTCGCAGAAGGGTTTGAATCCCTACAAAGACCATGGCGCTGATGACCAGCATGATGGCTGCCACCGGTATGGCCTGCGCCAGCCCATAGGTCTCGAACCGTTCATAAACCAGGATCGGAGCTACGGTAGGATGATAGGTAAGGATTATGATGGCCCCAAATTCACTCATGCCCCGCGCCCACATCATCATGCTGCCGGCCAGGATACTGCGCCAGGCGAGGGGGAATGTGACCCGGAAGAATACCTGCCAGGGAGAAGCCCCCAGGGTGCGGGCTACCTTCTCCAAGCGCACGTCTACCTTGCGAAAACTCTCCCGGGCGGCGCTGATAAGGATCGGCACGCTGACGAAGAGCATGGCGATAACGATTCCCGCCACCGAGTCGACGAATTGGATACCAACCG
>JAKJCH010000042.1:2207-6782 GCA_022706565.1 Bacillota bacterium
CCGCGCCGAAGGCCTCCCCCACCATAAAATTGCTGCCAAATACGAACAACAACGCGATGCCAGCAGCCGAATGCGGGACCACAATGGGTAAATCAACCAATGCTTCCATGACACCTTTGCCGGGGAACTGATATCTGGCCAAGAGATAGGCCAAGGGCACGCCCAACACGAATCCGATCGCCGTGGAAATCAGGGCGGCATAAATAGTCAATCCGATAGACCGCATGGTATCGGAATCCAACAGGGCCAACCATAACGCCTGCTTGTCGGAAAGGAACACCATCTTGAAAAGCGGGGCCAGAATAAATAACAGGATTATGCCACCCAGCACTGCCAACATCAAGGTGAAGCCATGGCTCCCCCAATGACGCTTCCCGTTTGGCTTGATTGGCTCCTTGTCTGGCTGCATATTAATCTCCTAAAACCAAGTTTGCAGGGTCTCTGGCAGGGCTTGGGGATTATCACACAATGGCGACGATAACAACGGCTGGTAGGACTGATCGAAAATACCCTGCCCGTCAGTACTTAGTATAAACTCTATGAAACGAGCCGACTCCTGAGGATGGAGGGCGTTGTTGGGTATGGTCAATCCGTATACTATCCGGGTGCCCTGGAAATTAGGAACTACCGAAGCAAAGCGCCTGAAATCGAGATTGACCTCCACCTGCTGGTATTGCGGTTCGAAATCAGGGCTGCTCAGGTCAATCCCGACCGGCAAGGCGAGAAACTTCAGCCCTCGCTGTTTGGCTACGCTTTCATACTCGAAGGAATAGTCCAAATCACCCGATTCCAGCAAGGCCATCAATTGGATACTGTAGCTGCGCAATTTTACCCGCGGCTGGGTGGTCTTAACCACCTCGGGAACATTTATGGTGTCAACATCCCCTTCGGTGCTGATCTTCATTGTCGGGTCCAAGGCTGAGCCTATAGTCCTTTCGAATATCGTGTCATCCTGGTAATAATCCTCCGCCAATTGTATCGCCATCAAGGTGCGGTAGCCCATGGCATCGATACGGGGGTCGGCCAGACCTATGGTTACGTCGGGCCGGGACATTATTTCATGCCAATTGTCGGCATTGATCTCTGCCGCATAGGCACTTTCATCCTTGTAAGCGATCCCCAACCGGTTGGTGGAAAACCTGATGGTCCAATCCGCATATGCCTGGTCACCGTCAGGCATTGCGTTGGAGTACATCATCAGCGGGATAAGCTGAGCGTCGGCCACTGCGGTTATATCAGCAATGTCCCCCAATTCGGTCACTGCTCTTATAACCTGAACGCTGCCGTGTCCCTCCAGCTGAACGTCGATCCCGGGATTTTGCCTTTCGAATTCCTTTTCCAGGGATTGAAATGGCACCAAAAGACTGCCGGCAATTATCACCTTTAGTTTCACCTGGTCATCGGGCGGCTGTTGGCCTGGCCGCGAACAGCCCGCCGTTCCGGCCATAATAGCCATAATTAACAGGAGACACAGGTGCTTATGCATTTTTTGCATAAAGCCCCACCACCTTCTCACGTCTATTAAGCATTTCTTTCTTAAGGCGCTTTCAGAACTTCGAGCTTATTGACCCACTTGACCCAATAGTTGCCCTCGGTCAGGAGGTTGGGAGGGGAACCTACAATGGCAATGCGCAGGGGTTTGCCGTCTGCATCGGACAGCAGCCTGCTGTCCTGCTGGTACATCAGGATCGTCTTCAATTCCTGGTGCGGCACCTCCTTGAGTTCGGTGCTGTAAGTAATGAAATCGCCCATCACCTGTTCATAGCTTAGTACGGTAGAATATCCGTCCCGGGCCGAAACCATCAGGGCTTCATTAGGCTTGATCCCCCCCACTATATTGCATAACTCCTCCAAAGTTACCCCCTTGGCCTGGTAGGGCCCGAAAACGATGCCCACGGTGGAGAAAAACCCGCCATTCCCTTCATGGGCCGGTAACTCCCTTATATCCTGGAAGGACAACACCTTTTGATTGCCGTCACTGCCAACCACCGTCAATTGCCAGCCTTTGGTTTCCTCGTCAGGCCAGTTCTGCCAGGGTTGGATGTAAGCCAGTACTGATACCAGGATGAGCAAAACCCCTGTAAATAGTATAAGTAAAGACTTTCTATCTTTCATATCGTTTTTCTCCTCGCCCAAAAGTACCAGCCCACCAATGCCAGACCAACCAATCCCAGACCTATGGACAGCCAGGGCAGGCTCTGCTCCGGTTCAATTGCGTGGGATTCATCGGCTGTTGATAACTCCAGATTGGCCGGCACTCCCCCGCTGTAAATCCTTACTTCTTTTATCCATTTCCCAGATAAGCCGTTGGTACTGGGGTATTGGCCTTCGAAGAAGTGTTGGTACTTTTCCTGGGGCAAAGCCAATTTCATGTCGTTGTTGCCAAACACCGGTTTGCCGTCCTGGTTGGTCACTTCCGTCATGAATACGATCTGCATGGCACTGCCATAGGCATTGTTGGCCGGATATCCGACTCCATAACGTTCTCCCTCATCGGCTTCTTCCCCATTAAACCAGCAGATGGCTATTACTCCTTGAACGGGTAAAGGCTGATAGATATTGTGGTATGCAAATTCGGTATGCCAATTGTCCACCGAGACCAGCATTACCTCGTCATTCTCGGCCATCCCGCCGACCAGATCGCACAGGTCTCGGACCGCAGATCCTTTTACCGCGCCCTTGTCCTTAAGATTTTGCGTTTCTGCGGGATCCCACAAATCGCCTTCAAATACCGGCCCCTGATGGTAATAATGGGTCTTCCCATCCCCGTATACCTTCAGGTTTTCCTCCATCCACTGGTAGTCGAAGGTTTTTTCCTCCAGGACAGTAATACCATCCTCTGCATACTTGACAATGTGCAAAGAATCAGTGGCGCCAGCTCCCAATACCGATTGGGGCATGGAAAACTGGAGCATCATCAGGGTCAAAAATAGAATTAGATAATACCACCGTGAATAGACCTTGGCTGACATAATTACACTCCTCCGATAACCGGCTGGCAGGCCGCACAAAACAAAAAAGCATGCTCCCACTGCCAATGATTGCAACTTCTTTGTTCAGGATGTCAAAAAGAACTTCTCGAAGACCGTTCCGGCCGGCAATTCCTGTACCGTCCGGCCATCTTCCGAGATTATCGCCACCTGCACCACTTCAATGGTGGTTTTACGGGCATCAGGGTCTACGGTGACTCTCAGATAGCCCAGACTCCTCTCCAGGCTATTCTGATAACCGTCAAACTTAGAACTGTTCAATACATAATAGGGGCCACCCCCTATTCCCACCGACATATACATGATGTCGTTTACAAGATAACGTTCATAGGCGTGGACATCGCCGCTCCAAACTGCATCGACTTCATTGCGGATAAATAGTCCTTCCCATTCGTCTTTTAAATTTTCCCACCCCCCAAAGTGATTTGGTTCGGAGGTATAAAGAGGATGGTGGCAGAGGACAAATTTCCACTCCTTGTCAACCGCCAAGACCTGACTGAGCCATTGCTTTTGGTCCTGAGGATCGTTTACAGAGTCCAAAACGACAAACTGGGCATCGCCACACTCGAATGAGTAATAGGGTGGAACCGGGAACAGACCCTCCAAAGCTTCTCCATCATGGTTGCCGCGGGCCGGGTAAACAGTCTTCTTCGCCCCCATCTCGCGGCTGGCTTCAAAGTACCGATCCCAGTTGGCAGAATCCTGGCCATCGTTAACCATATCGCCAGTATTCAGGACGAATAGAATATCTGGATCCTTGGCGATTCGGTCCGCCACCAACTGGTGTCTGTCTGTCTGACTGAAGTTGGGCAGTTCGTCCTGGGTATCGCCATATACAGCAAAGGCAAACCTACCGGTCTCAGGCAAGGTTGAGAAACTATAATCGTTTGTTTCCTGTTTACCGCATATAACCTTGTAATGGTAGACGGTACCTGGTCCCAGGCCGCCGATGCCGATATGGTGCATCTGCCCGGTAATATCATCGCTAACCTTTTGGTCGTATTTCTTGTGAAGTTTGTAGTATTCCTCGCTGGCATAATGAACTTCGGCGGTAGTTGGCTCCACCGTCTTTATGCTGACAGTCGTACGGTCGGTACCGGTTCCGCTCATATAAGGACCCCAGAGCGGGGTGAATACCTGGGCCTCGGGTCCGTTCTCAAAAACGCTGGATGAACAACCGGAGCCAAGAGTCATCAATGCCATCAGGACCATGGCCAAACCTAACCAGGCCATTCTATGGCCAAGAACCACCAAGCTCCTACTTGCCCGCATCCAGCCGCCCTCCTCCATCGTTCCTTATTGCCGCTGACCAGTCAGCTCCATAGGCCCTTAAGCAGGTTTGATAAGGGCGGTATCAGCCGCCCTTATCATTCACACAATCAACCTTGTATTCATTTTTCGAGAAACCCTCAGAGTGTGTTATTCAAGTTACTTTTTAGCCAAGGCATTGACAATCACAGTTACCGCTTCGGCCCGGGTGGCTTGACCCTGGGGATTGAACACATTGCCGGGGTAACCGGACAGGATACCTTCCTTTACCGCAGTGGCGACCGATCCTTTAGCCCAGGCCGCGATACTGCCGTTG
>JAKJCH010000042.1:6792-10796 GCA_022706565.1 Bacillota bacterium
GTTGTCGGCAAAGGTTGTTTCATCTGCGCCTGCCTCCAGCTCCAATGCCTTGATGATCATTACTGCCATCTGCTCACGGGTGATCTGGTCATTGGGGCCGAATCTGGAAGCGTCATAACCGCCGGCAATGCCTAAAGCAGTGGCGGTGGCGATAGAATCCTTGGCCCAATGGTTCGCGGTATCGGCAAATGCTGTACCGGTCTTGGGCGGGAACTGGAAAGCCTTGACCAGTATGGTCGCAAACTCAGCCCTGGTGATAGTAGCATTTGGTTTGAAGCTATTGTCGGGATAGCCGCTGACTGCCCCCATGCTCACCAGTTGTTCTATGTTGGCCTGGGCCCAATGCCCGTTGATATCGTTGAGAGCTGCGGGTTTAACCAACTTGATGCTTTCAATCTGGGAAATGGACATTGATCCGCTTACAGAGGGACCTACCAAACGAAGCGGCCAGTTTTCGTCAGATTGTGGTATGGCGACGCCGTTCAGGTTGTTGGCAATAATATAGTTGTTGTTGCGGATTATGTCCTTGCTGTTGATGGTGATGGAATGCTGGTCGGCAGCAGTGATGATCAGTTGATATCCTCCGTTGGCCAGAGCTTCATTAAAGGCATGGTCAGAGTGCTTATCAGCATCATCGACGAATCCGGCCAGGAACCACAGCGGCATGCCTTCCCATACCCGGCCCTTGGAGTCGGTGTAGGATGCTTTGTGGTTTGCACCGAATTGGCAGGCCAGGGCTTGCTCGAAATAGGTTTTGTTGACCGTTTCTTGTAAACCACCGACTGATTGTCCATCCAACTGCAGGTTCCAATCATTGACTGGCACCGAATATATCTTGATCTGGGTGATATACTTTGACGATAAACCAGCACAAGAAGGATATTGAACATTGTTATCATAGTAGTAGTGCCAGTATTTTTCCGGCAGGGTTTCGTGCATGTCCCATTGTCCATAGACATGGTCGCCATCGGGGGTAAACATCAACCGCATACCATCTGCATAGTCAGGAACATATTTTCCGTCCGCCCACCAGGCTATGATGGCATCACCTTGGCGTTTCTGTACAGCCGGATCGGTATAGATGGAGGAATAGGGAAGTCTGGTCTCATAGCCGTCAGCGGCTACCAACACTATTTCAGTACCAGATCCCATGCCTCCGACCAGCTCGCACAGATCCTGGATACGGGAACCTTTCACAGCATTTTCTATTTTATAGCCGCCCGGGTAAGTCTCGGCCTGATCCCAAACATCAGCCGGATTACCTGTAATTCCCTCATAGCGGTATACGGTCTTCCCGTCCCCAACTACGGCCAGATTCTTCTCCATCCACATATAGTCTACGGTCATCTCTTTAACGATAGTGGTCTGGTCTTCCGCAAACTTGATGATGCGCAGTTCGGGAATAGGCCGGGCGGTTCCAAATTCGGTCAGTTCGATTTCCGCTATGTTACCGACACTGGTTCCCCCCAAGCTGCCGTCAGCTTTGGCCACTCCCGAGCCAACCAAACGCAGCGGTGCAGAATCGGTAAGAGCCTTGCCGTTCATCTTGTTGGCGACGATATATTTGTCGCTGTTAGCCACATCTTTGCTGGAGAAATCCTTGGTATAACCATCGGCCGCTTTTACCAGAATGGTGTAGCCAGCCTGAGCCTGGCTGAAGTTAAAGGAATGGGGTTCGAGGTCATCAATCCAACCAGTCAGGAACCACAGGGGTATACCCGACCAGACGTTACCGTCCTTATCGGTCCATTCTACCAGGTGACCGGAAGAAGGACAGGCCAAACCCGCTTCAAATTCAGCCTGGGAAATAACGTCACTTATCTTGCCATTAAGAGCCAGATTCCAACTGCCAGCCGCTGCGGGAGGAGTCAAGAAGTCAGGTATGACTATCTTGGCGATACTGCCTATCGCCTTGCCACCAAGAGTCCCATCCTCCTTGGTCTTGGTAACACCGTTCCCCACCAGCCGCAGGGGGGCTCCTTCGGTCAATGCTTTGCCGTTGATCTTGTTGGCGATGATGTAGTCATCGCTTCCAGCGACAGCCGCAATATCGAATGTCTTGCTGAATCCATCGGCGGCAATGACATCGATTGAATACCCCGACTTGGCCAGGGCCTCATTGAAGGTCAGTTTGTTGCCTTGCTGGATGTCATCAATTGCTCCCAGCAATACCCACAACGGCACACCGGAATAGACGTTGCCCGTTTTGTCGGTCCACTCCCGGTAATCAGCCGAGGCAGGGTTGGCATAGGTGTTCTCAAATTCCTCCTGACTAATGTTTACGCCGACTTGTCCCATCAACTCCAGGGACCATGCTCCTGTAGCTGCCGGGAGGTCAGACAACTCGATGCGTACAATATGGCCAACCTGCTGTCCGCCAAATACTGCTGAACCTTTCAGGTGCAGCGGCCAGGAATCCTTGCCGGCAGCGGTCTGCTTAGGCAAGGGCTGTCCGTTCAGAGTGTTGGCAACAAGATACCCGTCATTGCGGGCAATAGCTGAGCTTTCGAAAGTTGCCTTCCAACCGTCGGCTGCAATAACATCAATCTTATAGTTCTTGGTGGCCAGCTCATCGTTAAAGTTGATGTGGTCGCTTCCCACGTCGGGGTCATCATCAACCATTCCTACCAACAGCCATAGTGGCACTCCTCCCCACACATTGCCGTCAGCGTCGGTCCATTGCACCTGATGACCTGAAGAAGGACATGCCAGGCCTTGCTCAAAGAAGGCCTTGTTTACAGAAGCTGACTTGACTCCTGATAGCTGCAGAGTCCAATCAGTGTTATCGCCTGATGGGGTTACCGGGGTTACGGGGGCTGCGGGGGTTACCGGAGTTGCCGGAGCTGCCCCGCCTGTAGATACTACAGTTTTCACCGCCGCCGTTGCGGCCGCTTTTACAGCATTCAGGTCATTGGAGTCCTCAATGCCGGCGGCGAAGTAGTATTCTACCTTGTCGCCATTTTTCAGCGCGATAAGATTCAGCGCTCCGGCGGGATTATTATAACCATCCTGGAATACGTCATTGACATATGCGTACCATTTGCTGCCGCCCTTGACGTAATTGTAGGTCTTGATATTGTCCAGAAGAAGCGCCCCGGATGTAGCGTAATTCTTGTCTGTTGCATCAAAAGAGATTCCAGCTGCTTGAAGTACGCCCAGAGGTGTCGCCTGGTCTACTGTGTAAGTGCCCCCTCCAGAGTTATAGGCGGTTACTGTAAAGGAAGTGCCTGGGGTAACATTTACCGTCCCATCATAAATCACATCAACGGCAGCGGCACTTGCTGCTGCCGGTGAGAATACGGCAGCAAAAACCATCAACATTGCCACCAGTATTACTCCCCAACGTTTTCTCCCTAATCGGTTCAAAACCAAATCCTCCTCTCAATCAAATTAACGGTTGCCAGATAAGGTAGTGATCACCCCTTCCCCGCAGAGCGATTGAAACAGCTGGGTCTGACGCCAACTTGTTTCCGCGCCTCGATAATCCTTTGCTGATGCATCCATCCCCGGTCTGGTTCAACCACCGGCCTGAAATAAAATGGCCGAGCCCGCTTATGCTGAAGTCTCGGCCGTTGCTATCGATTCGTTTCACTCTCCTTTCCAAATACAGGAGGTGCCGCAGTTTCCCGCTGCACCTATCGTCTCAGTCTTCATACCAAGTGGATTAGAAAGCTAAGATCGGAGAAAGTTATTCGTTATTATTGTAAACAATTCGTCCCGTTATTGTTTATTCCTGCTCATCGGGCCAGGTTTTTTCACAAACTGGCACACGACGCCAATCTGCACCTTTATTCCGATTCCTTGAACTGCTTTGATAAACCCATCATGCTTTCTTTTACGCTACTCCTTGATTACCGTTAAATCAGATACCGGTTTGCGGGGCAGATGCTTTTCCGGGTCGGCACTATAGCCGGCCACGACTATACTGACCAGATCCAGATGAGGCGGTATGCCCAGGATTTCCTTGGCGACGGGAGTGTCATAGAGAGAGAACCAGAGGGTAT
>JAKJCH010000043.1 GCA_022706565.1 Bacillota bacterium
CGTACTGCTGCCCTGGGTAAGATCATTGCCGTGGGCATCATGGGCTGGGGCGGCTATCAGCTTTATTACCAACAGAGTGGAATCAATTTTATCGTAGTCGGCGCTTTGCTGCTGTGGGCTGCCCACCGGGAAGGCCGTTTGCTGGCCTATGCATTTATGCGCTACCTGGTGAACAAGAAAAGCGAGCTGGCCAAACACGGGCTGCTGCCTGCCCAGCAGGTCGTGAGCAGGGAGGATACCTTGCTTAAAGTAATTCTGGAATCGGCCCGCCCTAATTTTTACCTGGTGGTTGTGGCCATGGACGAAAACGACAACGTGGTGGGAATGCACTCCGAGGCAAAATTGATCGAATGCTTTTTCGACAAGGGACCCGGAGCCCGCCTGCGCGATTGCTGATTACGGACATCCGCTTTGGTTCTGGCGGCCACATGAATCTGCAGGTAGGATTTATGTTAATATAATAAAGGTTATTTTATCGTATGGAGGCGCCTAATGAAGGACAAGCTGTTCCGGGACATTCTTCCCCGGGTGGCCAAGCCGATCCGCTATGTGGGCGGGGAGCTTAACGTTATCAAGAAAGACTGGGATCAGTGCCAGGTCAAGATGGCCCTGGCCTTCCCTGATGTTTATGAAATTGGTATGGCCCATATCGGCAGCAAGATTCTCTATGGTCTGGTGAATGAAGAGAGCCCTCACCTGCTGGAACGGGCATTTGCTCCCTGGCCGGACATGGAACAAATAATGCGCGAAGAAGGAGTTGAGCTTTACTCCCTGGAATCGTTCACCCCCTTGCGGCGGTTTGATGTGATAGGTTTCTCGCTGCAGTATGAATTATCGATCACCAATGTTCTAAATATGCTTGATCTAGCTGGGATTCCCTTACTGGCCAGTCAGCGGGGGGAAGAGCATCCCCTGATAATTGGGGGTGGACCGGTAGCCTTCAATCCTGAACCGTTTGCCGATTTCTTCGATGCCCTGTTGATTGGGGAAGGGGAGGAATTACTGCTGGAGTTCCTATCCTGCCTGTATAATAATCGGGCGCTGGCGCGGAAGGACAGATTGACTCGGGCTGCCGCTATAGAAGGGGTTTACGTACCGTCCGGGTACCAAGTCGAGTATAAGGCTGATGGGAGCCTGGCCGGTATGACGCCGGTATCCTCAGCCTATCCGGCTCGGGTGCGCAAACGTTTGGTAAGCGACCTGGACACGGCCTACTATCCGGATAAACCGATTGTTCCATATATGGAAATTGTACATGACCGGGCGGTCCTGGAAGTCATGCGGGGATGCCAGCGAGCCTGCCGCTTCTGTCATGCCGGGACTGTATACCGGCCGGTACGGGAACGCAGCGTGGCGGTACTGAAGAGACAGGCAGATACCCAGCTGAAAAACACGGGTTATGACGAGATCTCCCTGGCTTCGTTAAGTACCCTTGATTATTCGGGCGTTTCCGACCTGGTCAAGCACCTGGTCAAGATCTATGGAGACCGGGGCATAGGAGTGTCCCTGCCTTCTCTGCGGGTTGATGCTTTCTCAATCGATCTGGCCAATGAGGTGCAGAAGGTACGCAAGACCACTTTGACTCTGGCCCCGGAGGCCGGCACTCAGAGGTTGCGTGACGTCATCAACAAGAACGTTACCGAGGAGGATCTCTTCCAGGCTGCTGAGGCGGCATTCAGCTCCGGGTGGAATTCCATCAAACTGTATTTTATGATAGGCCTGCCTACCGAAACCGAAGCAGACCTGGATGGGGTACTGGACTTGTTGGCACGGGTCAAGGCCATCGGCCAGCGTCACTCGCGTCGGGCGATAGAGGTACGGGCAAGCCTGGCCTGCTTTGTCCCCAAAGCCCATACCCCGTTCCAATGGCGAGCCCAGAACAGTATTGCCGAGCTGGAGGCCAAACGCCGTTATCTAACCAGCCGCAAGATGAAGAATGTCAAGCTGAGTTTTCATGACAGCCGTACCAGTATGCTGGAAGGGGTAATAGCCAGGGGAGACCGCAAGCTGGGGGAGGTCATTCTTACGGCCTGGCAGATGGGCTGCAGATTCGATGGCTGGTCGGAGTACTTCGATTTTGACAAATGGATGGAAGCCTTCCGGAAATGTGACATTGATCCAGAATTCTATGTGTACCGGCAGCGGGATTACCTCGAGCTGTTTCCCTGGGATTTTATTGATACCGGGGTCTACAAAGACTACCTGGTCCAGGAAGACCAAATGGCTGATGCGGCTATTCCCACGGCCGATTGCCGGCAAGCAGGGTGTCTCGATTGCGGCATCTGCATCGACTTTGGGGTCAGCTT
Organism: Bacillota bacterium; assembly: GCA_022706565.1. GTDB lineage: Bacteria > Bacillota > Syntrophomonadia > Syntrophomonadales > Syntrophomonadaceae > PHAA01. The sequence goes on from JAKJCH010000043.1 coordinate 2,307, forward strand.
GGATGTGAAGGAGGGGAAGGTCGATGCGACTGCGGGCTGAGTACGAGGTGGGCCCTAATCACAGATTTCTAGCCAATCTGGAAATGATGCACGTAATGGAACGTGCCCTGCGACGAGCAGGAATCCCCTATCATCTCAGCGAAGGTTTCAATCCTCACATCCGGATATCCATGGGCACCGTGCTGCCGGTTGGTATATGGGGGAAGAAAGAATACTTCGATCTGGAAATGGACCCTATGGACGGGGCAGAATTTCTCCGCCGCATGAACCAGGTACTGCCGCCCGGTATTGCTATAACGGCTTGTCGTTCTCTGGGGATGGGCGCCCGGGCATTGATGAAATCCATCAATGCCGCAGAGTATGCCTTCCAGGTGAACCAAAGACCAGCAGAAGTCGAGGCCGCCGTGCAAGAGATAATAAGTCAGGAGGAGATCCTGGTACCCAGTCGAGGTAAGAAAAAAAATGTTAACAAGAACCTGCGCCCCGGTCTTTTCGCCCTGAATGTCGTGCCACAGGGCGACATTGCAGTCATCAAAGCTCTGGTCAGTGTAAATGAACCGCTTAATATCAGATTCGATGAGTTATTGGACTTGCTGGCCAAGTTCGGTATCAGCCGGGAGTCGATAGTGGAATTCTGGCGGGAGGGCAATTATATCAAACAAGGGGAACAATTGCTGTCACCGCTGGTCACTCCCTAAAAGGGGACAGTTAAAGAATTGGGAGAGGTGGATTGGTTGGCAAGAGATCTTATCGCCGAACAGTATCCATGGGAAACCAGGGTGGCGATTCTGGAAGATGGCCGGCTGGTAGAAGTCTTCTGGTCAGACCGGGAAGAGAGTGTGGGCAATATCTATAAAGGCCGTGTCAAAGACGTGATCCCCGGTTTGTCGTGCGCTTTTATCGATGTGGGGATGGCAAAAAATGCGTACCTGCATTCAGGCGATATAACCAGGCTGGCGGCTACTCGGGGAACTGCCATCGACTCAACCCTTAGTGGAGGCCAGGATGTCATGGTGCAGGTCAAGAAGGAGGCCTTCGCCGAAAAAGGAGCTCGGGTGACTGGTGATATAACCATACCAGGACATTTCCTGGTATTGTTGCCTTACCAGAACGAGGTGTCGATCTCCCGCAAGATCATAGCTGATGACCGTCGAGAGCACCTGCGTCAGTTGATGGAAAAGAACAAACCGGAGCGGGTAGGGGTAATACTGCGCACCGCCTGCCGGGAAGCCGAGGACAATGAGATAAGGGCGGAACTGCGCCGCCTGTTGGAGGTTTGGAACGGGATCAAGTTCCGTTACGACAAGATGAGGGCGCCAGCTTTGATTTATGAAGATCTCGGGGTGCTGGAACGAGCCCTGCGGGACTATACGGACGGCGATATCTGCCGGGTAATGACCAACAACCTAGAGCTCAAGGAAAAGGTTGAAAATTTGTTAAAACAAAGTGATCGAACCAAAACCATTAAGATATCATATTCGGAGGGAGACCTCTTCGAGAAGTACGGGGTGGAAAAGGAGCTGCGCAAAGCCCTGCGCCGCAAGGTGTGGCTGAAAAACGGCGGGTATCTGATATTTGACAGCACTGAAGCCATGACCATCATAGATGTGAACAGCGGTAAATTTACCGGCAAATATAATTTCGAGGATACTGTACAACGGCTTAACTTGGAAGCGGCAGCGGAAATACCCCGACAACTAAGGTTGCGCAGCATAGGGGGAATAATAATAATAGACTTCATTGATATGAAGTGTGAGAAAAGCCAGGCAGAGGTGATCGACACCCTGCGCCGGGAACTGCAGAAGGACAAGGCCCATTCCCGTATAATCGGGATGACTGGACTGGGGTTGTTGGAGATGACCCGGAAAAAATCCCGTTATGGGCTGGATCAGATATTTGATCAGGAATGTGGCTATTGCCAGGGCCGCGGTCGCATAATCAACATCATGGCCTTAGCCGGTCAGGTGAAGCGGAAACTGATCAACCTCGGTTATCTGGAGAGCAGGTCAATAATCTGCGAACTCCATCCTCATCTGCTCGAATTTATCAAGAAGGATGAACAAAGCCTGTCCTATATCGAGAATGCTACCGGCAAGAAACTTAAGCTGGTGGCAGCGGAAACCTTAAGTCTTAATAACTACAATATCTATCCTGGTTGAGCGGTGCCAATAGCCTTGACTCAGCTACTTGGATATGTTAGCCTATTACTTGGTTGCACGTTTTTGCAACCGCTCGGTTCAGGCCGTAAATGGCTTCTGGCCTGCCTGGGACCGGCGAGTCTGAAAAATGTGGAGGTGTATTGATGTACGCAGTAATTCAAACTGGTGGTAAGCAGTACAAGGTCAACGAAGGTGATATCCTTAGGGTGGAAAAGCTGGCCGGTGAAGCCGGAGACAAGCTGACCCTTGACCAAGTGCTCATGTTGAACGACGGCAGCGGAATCAAAATCGGTTCCCCGCTGGTGCCCGGGGCCACGGTAACAGTGGAAGTTATCGAGCAAGGCCGGGGTAAGAAAATAACCGTTTACAAATACAAAAGGCGCAAGAACTATCGCCGCAAACAGGGCCATCGTCAGGCCTTTACCAAGATCAAGGTGGAAAAGATCGAAGGTTAAATCCCTTCAGAGCAATTACCTGATTAACGGAATCAGCATATACTGGGAGGTATTTCGAATGGCACATAAAAAGGGTGTTGGCAGCTCTAGGAACGGCCGCGACAGCGAGTCCAAACGCTTGGGAGTCAAGCGCGGCGACGGTCAGTTCGTCCGGGCTGGCAATATATTGGTAAGACAGAGGGGAACCAAGATCCATCCCGGTAACAACGTAATGGTTGGCGGGGATGACACCCTCTTCTGTACAATCGACGGGCGGGTCAAATTCGAGCGCAAGGGCAAAACCAAGAAACAGGTCAGTGTGTACCCGGTCGAGGAAAGCGCTACCGTCTAACTCGGCGCTAAGAGCCTGAAACACCAGCCCCTGGAATGTTCCGGGGGTTTTTGTTATATTAGGGATGATATGGAGACACTGGATATGGATGCAGAACATATGGTGGGGTTGCTGAGAAGGATGAGGCACGATTTCGCCAATCACCTCCAGGTGATCAGCGGTTATCTGCAACTGGGTGAGCCCGACCAGGTACAGGAGTATTTGCAGACCTTGATGGAGGGCCTGGGTGCAGAGAGGATCATTTTTTCATCTTTGCCGGCTCCAGCAAGCCTGTATTTCTACGAACAGCTGCTCAAGGCTTACGATTTGGGTATTACCCTGCGATTCGAGGATATTGACCTGAGATCATGGGAATTATTAAGGGCAAACGGGGAACCCGGGGCCAGCCTGCAGCTGATTACACGGACGTTGGATCAACCCCAAGAACATCAAGTGATTTACCTTTCCATATATGAAGAAGCGGAGGGTATTGACCTGCTCTACAGCGGCTGGGATGGGGGAGACGCCACCCGGGCATTCCGAATCGAGAAGGGGCGATAACAGGTGTTCATTGACCATGCCAAGATATTCGTCAAAGGGGGCGACGGCGGCAACGGCTGCGTCGCTTTCCGGCGTGAAAAATATGTGCCCATGGGAGGACCTTATGGCGGTGACGGTGGTCGCGGGGGCAATGTGGTATTCGTAGCCGATGAGGGAATGGGGTCTTTAATGGATTTCCAATACCGAAAGCATTTCAAGGCCGACCGGGGTGCCCATGGGATGGGCAAGAACCAGCATGGGGCCTGGGGCAAAGACCTGACGGTCAAGGTGCCGGTGGGCACGATTATAATCGACGATGACAGCGGTGAGGTCCTGGCAGATCTTACTGTTGCCGGACAGGAGGCCATAATCGCCCGTGGGGGGCGCGGTGGGCGGGGCAACAGCCGTTTTGCCACTGCTGTCCACAAAGCTCCGTCCATGGCCGAAAACGGCGAGCCGGGCGAAGAAAAATGGATTCGCCTGGAATTGAAACTGTTGGCCGATGTGGGCTTGGTTGGTTTCCCCAATGCCGGCAAGTCTACTTTCATTTCCCGGGTTTCAGCCGCCCGGCCCAAGATCGCCGACTATCCTTTTACCACTCTGGTGCCTAACTTGGGTGTGGTGAGGACCCGGGATGGAGAGACCTTTGTGATCGCTGATATACCTGGTTTGATCGAGGGTGCCCACGAGGGCACCGGCTTGGGGCATGATTTTCTGCGCCATATCGAGCGCAACCGCATGTTGCTGTTTATTCTGGATGCCGCTGAGGTAGACGGGCGCTCGGTCATGGATGATTATATCACCCTCCGCAATGAACTGGAATTCTATAATCCAGAATTACTGCAGCGGCCTTACCTGATTGTGGCTAATAAGATAGACTTGCCTGGGGCGGAGGAAAATCTGCACCAGCTGCAGGAAGAATACGGCGACCGGGTCTATGGCATATCAGCTGTCACTGGCCAGGGGGTGGATGAATTGGTGGAAAAGACCTATCAGATCCTGCGTAGTATCCCGGTGGAGATACATACTGGTGAAGCCAGGATAATACGTCGATTTGAGGATGAAGAGCCGTTCCAGATCGAGAACGTTAACGGGGTGTATCAGGTCAGCGGCAAACGGATCGAAAACCTGGTTAGTATGACCAACTTCGCCCAGGAAGAGTCCCTGCAGAGATTCCAGAGAACGACTGCCAGAATGGGCCTGGACGAAGCCCTAAAGGAGAAAGGCATAAAGGCGGGCGACACGGTCCGGATCAAAGATATGGAGTTCGACTACAGCGATTGACACCAGCGACAAGATTTTGATGCCGGGAGAAGGAGACGAGGCTGGAATGCGGGAGAGTTTGAAACAATGCCGCCGGATCGTGGTGAAGGTTGGTACCAGCACCCTGACCCATGCCAACGGACAATTGAACTTGGGAAGAATGGAGCGCCTGGTGCGGGAACTGGCTGACATACATAATCAGGATAAAGAAGTACTGCTAGTAAGTTCCGGGGCCATAGGCACCGGGGCCAACCGTATGGGCCTTAAGCAGGTTCCTCGCACCTTGCCGGAGAAACAGGCCCTGGCGGCCATAGGACAGGGTGCATTGCTCCATATGTATGAGAAGTTTTTTGCCGAATATGGCAAGACGGTGGCTCAAGTATTACTTACCAGGGAGGACCTGGATGAGCGGATGCGCTACCTTAACGCCACCAATACCCTGCTGGCCATCCTGGGAATGAAGGTCATTCCGATTATTAATGAGAACGATACTGTGGTGGTAGAGGAAATAAAATTCGGCGACAACGATATGTTGTCTAGTTTGATCGCTTCTATTGTCAATGCCGATTTGCTTATCATACTGTCCGATGTGGACGGGTTTTATGATCACGACCCCCGCATCGATGACCAGGCCCGCTTGGTAAGCGAAGTACATGAGATCACTGCTGAGATGGAGGAAAACTCGATCAACCGCGGCATCGCCTTCTCAAGTGGGGGAATGCTGACAAAGCTTAAGGGGGCTAAGGTTTGCATGGCTTCAGGCATTCCCATGGTAATCGCCAACAGTCAGGAAAGGAATGTCCTGCGACGGATACTGAGCGGGGAGAAGCTGGGCACCTTGTTTGTCCCCCGGGATGAGAAACTGCAAGCCCGCAAGAAATGGATCGCTTTCGGAACGGTCCTCCACGGCGCCGTGACGATTGACAACGGGGCAGCCAATGCACTGCTCAAACGGGGCAAGAGTTTGTTGGCTTCCGGGGTTATCAAAGTGGAAGGTGATTTTGGACGGGGGACGGTGGTCGCGGTGTTGGGCGCCAATGGGCAGGAGATTGCCAGAGGGATGGCTAATTATGGCGCTGATGAAATCAGGAAGATTGCGGGCCGAAAGTCCAGCGACATTGAAAAGATATTGGGTGAAAAGGATTACGATGAAGTGATACACCGCAACAACCTGTGGGTGGAATGCACTGAACTTGCATAAGGGAGGAGAACGGATGGATAACATTCAAGCCACATTGATCGCCCAGGGAACTAAAGCCCGGCAGGCGGCCATGATTCTGGCCACCGCGTCAACCAATCTGAAGAATGAGGCTCTGCTGAACATGGCCGACTTGCTGGAAGCAGACAGCCAGGAGATATTGAAAGCAAATGGTTTGGATCTTGAAATGGGAAGACAGCAAGGTCTGTCGGCGGCCCTGCTGGAGCGCCTGACCTTGACAGAAAGTAGAATTCGCGATATGGCTCAGGGTCTGCGGGACATCGCTGCCCTGCCGGACCCGATAGGGGAGACGATCGAGTCTACCCGGCGCCCCAACGGACTAGATATAAGTCGGGTCCGGACACCTATCGGGGTGATCGGCATCATATACGAATCGCGCCCCAATGTAACCGCTGATGCGGCGGCATTATGCCTAAAAGCGGGCAACGCCATCCTGCTTCGGGGCGGCGAGGAAGCTCTAAACTCCAATCGGGCTATTGCCCGCATCATTTCTACCGCAGCCACCCAGGCTGGCATCCCGGAAGGAGCCATCCAACTGGTTGACAGTGAAGATCGCCAGGCAGCGGTATTGATGATGAAGATGCATGAATACCTGGATGTACTTATTCCCCGCGGGGGCAAGGGACTGAAGATGGCTGTTCTGGAAAATGCGGTAGTGCCGGTGATTATGACTGGAATGGGCAATTGCCACGTCTATGTGGATGAATTTGCCGACTTGGCCAAAGCCGGTCCCATAGTCATCAATGCCAAGGTGCAAAGACCTTCGGTCTGCAATGCGGCTGAAACCCTGCTGGTCCACAAGGCAGTAGCGGCCCGTTTCTTACCCGCCATAATAAGCGAGTTGCAGGCTGACGGAGTCCAGATCCGGGGCTGCCCGGCCACTCAGCAATTGGTGCCCGGGATACGTGCGGCCACTGAGGATGATTGGGCTGAAGAATACCTGGAGCTGATCCTGGCGGTTAAGGTGGTAGCCAGCCTGACAGAGGCTATAGCTCATATCAATGAATATGGCACCGGGCACAGTGAAGCGATCGTTAGTGAGAACTACAGCAACGTGAGACGGTTCTTGAACGAGGTGGATGCCGCCGCGGTATATGCCAATGCCTCCACCCGTTTTACTGATGGGGGAGTCTTCGGCATGGGCGCAGAGATGGGAATCAGCACCCAGAAACTGCATGCCCGAGGACCAATGGGCTTGAAGGAACTAACCACCACCAAGTTTATTATCCAGGGAGATGGGCAGATAAGATAAGCAGCTAATCTGGTGCACTGGGATCAAGGACTCTTGGGCCTGGCTGCAGAGACAAACTGGTTTTATAAAGGCACGAAAACAGGGAGGGCTTCATGGTCTTCCCTGTTTATTGTTTTTAGTCGCACCGGCATCCCCACCTCGATACAATCCAGAGGGCAGTCTTCGATGTTGGTTGCCAAACGGACTCCTTCGTCCAGATCAACCAGGGCATATACATAGGGGGGCTGAAATTCGGGCAGGGCGCTTACCCGGACTACGGTATAGCTGTATACCCGGCCCAACCCCGACAGCGGCTGCCAGTCCAGATCCGATTCCCAGCAATAGGGGCAGCGTTCCCGGGGATAGAATACGTAACGAGTACACGAAGGGCAATATTGCAGCCACAGACGCCCGGTTTTCAGTTTTTCCCAAAATGTGCGCCGGTAATCCATGTTCATTTCCTCCCCAATATAAGGCAGGATTGGGTACTCATAACCCCGCCGTTGCCGTTGACCAGAGCCAGCCGGTTTTTCCGTACTTGCCGGGGGCCAGCCTCTCCCCGCAGTTGACGGACTGCTTCGATAACATGGGACATGCCCCCCGCAAAAGAGGCCTGCCCGCAGGAAAGCTGCCCTCCATGGGTATTACAGGGCAGGTCACCGTTGTAGGTCAGGTCGGTATCAGCCACGAACCTACCTCCGCTGCCTTTAGGGCAAAAGCCAGCGTCTTCCAAAGAGATCAAAACCGTGATGGTATAACAGTCGTACAGAGATACCAGATCGATATCTCTGGGGGATCGGCCGGCCATCTGGAATGCCCGCTGAGAGGCCATTTTTACCGGGCTTAGGGTTAATTCAGGGGCATAGGGAATGGAATTATGGGTGTAAGCTTCGCCAAACCCGGGTATGTTCACGGGATGGTGGGGCCAGTCGCAATCCTCGTCGCTGCGGCTGACCACCACTGCGGCGGCGCCGCTGCAGGGCCTCACAATTTCCAGCAGATGGAGCGGGTCGACAATGACCTTGGAATTCAATACTGCTTGTATGGTAAGAGGCTGGGTGTTAAACAGCGCCTGGGAATTGGCCAGGGCATTAGTGCGCTGGTCGACCGCGATTTTGGCCAGTTGTTCTGGAGTGGTTCCGTATTGGTTCATATGGCGGCGAGCTATAAGGGCATAGCCGCTGTTAAAGCCCATGGGGCCATAAGGCAGTTCATAGTCTATCTCTGCTTGGGACATTACGGCGG
>JAKJCH010000044.1:0-288 GCA_022706565.1 Bacillota bacterium
CGCCGATGGCTGCATAAACTATCCAGGGCTCCACAACGCATCAGATTCTCCAGGCTGTCCTGGGGAATGGTGGTGCGGACTACGAAATCAAGGGGGGAGACATAAGCAGCCTGCTCCCGGGCGTTTACGATCGACTCCAAAGAAGCGGTACTCAGCCCCTTGATTTGCTTGAGCCCCACCCGAATGGCCCCTTGCTCGACAGTAAAATCGATGCTGCTGCTACAGACATCGGGAGGCAGCAGGCTGATGCCGCGGCGCCGGACTTCGTTGCCGATCACTCGCGGCGGG
>JAKJCH010000044.1:340-10709 GCA_022706565.1 Bacillota bacterium
AAAGTATTCGGCCGGTTGATGCCGGATCAGATAGGCGGACTTATAACTGGTGGTAGCGAAGGCGGCGGCATGGGCCTCGCAGAAGCCATAACTGGCGTAGCCCAGCATGCAGGCGAAGATCTCCTCGGCCAGGGCCGGCTCGATGCCGCGCTCCACTGAACGCTCCACAAAGGTCCGGCCCAGTTCCTCCATCATCTTCTGGGAGCGGGAGTGGGTCATGACTCGGCGCAGCTGGTCGGCCTCCGCCGGGGTAAAGCCGGCGATGACCTGGCCGATCTCGATCACCTGCTCCTGGAACAACACCACCCCATAGGTTTTTTTCAGGATCGGTTCCAGCCAGGGATGCAGGTAGCTGACCTCCTCCTGGCCCAGGCGCCGGGCCACATAAGGGTCGACCATATTGCCTTTGATGGGACCAGGCCGGATCAGGGCCATGCTGGCTACCACATCCTCGAATTCGGAAGCCTGGAAGCGGGACTGCAAGGCTCGCTGGGCCGGGCTTTCCAATTGAAATACGCCGATGGTCTCGCCCCGGTTGATCATGGCGAAGGTATCCCGGTCATCCAGGGGGATGGCCTCGTAATCCATGTCCTTCCCGGAGGAGCGGATCTGGGCGGTGGCATCCTGGATCACCGACAAGGTGCGCAGGGAGAGCAGGTCCAGCTTGACCAGCCCCAGCCCCTCGATATCATCCTTGTCGAACTGGCTGATGACCGGCCCCATCCCTGATTCCTGCAGGGGGGTGAGGTTGGTGATGGGAATATCGCTGATCACCAGGCCGCCCAGGTGCATACCCAGGAAACGCGGGAATCCCGCCAACCGGTCGCAGCAATCCAGCAGCAGTTGGTAACGAGGCTGGTGCAGGGGGCTGTCCCGGAGCTCGGGCAGCCGCTGGAGAAGGGCGCGGATCTGGTCGGCCCGGGCATAGAAGGGCATGCGCTTGCACAAAGGGTCCAGTTCCACTTCCGGAAAGCCCAGCGCCTTGCCCAGTTCGCGCAAGGCGGAGCGGGCCCGGAAGGTGTTGTAGGTCGCTACCCGGGCTACATACTCGGACCCATATTTACGATAGACATACTCGATCACCTGGTCCCGGTAACGGGACTCGAAGTCGATATCGATATCGGGCATCCCCACCCGTTCCGGATTCATGAAACGTTCAAACAGCAAGCCCCGCTGCAGGGAATCCACCTCGGTGATGCCCAGACAGTAAGCGGCCAGGGAATCAGCCGCCGAACCCCGTCCGGCATAACGGATACCCTCCTGGCGCGAGTAGCGGGCCAAATCCCAGACTACCAGGAAGTAATCAGGAAATCCCATCTGCTCGATTACCCGCAGCTCATATTCAAGCCGCTCGGTTACCGCTGGGGTGATCCTGCGGTAACGGCGCTGGGCCCCCTCCCAGACCAGCCGGCGCAAAACCTGGGCTGCCTCCTGTCCGGGCAGCAGAGGAAAACTGGGAAAATGAAAGACCGGCTCATGCAAGAAGGACTGGCAGCGCTCGGCGATGCGCAGGGTATTGGCCAGGGCCTGGGGGCAAGCGGGAAACAGGCCCTGCATCTGGATCTCACTCTTCACATAACTCTCGCCGTTGAGGGGTCGGGCGGGGTCGATATCATGGACCGTGATCAACTTTTTCACGCAGCACAGGACATCATGGAGGAAAAAATCCTCATGGCGGGCGTAGTGAACGTTGTTGGTGGCCACCACTTCCAGGTCCAGCTCCGCGGCCAGCTCCAGCAGGCGCTGGTTGAGATAATGGTCGCCGGGCAAAAGCAGGTTCTGCAATTCTATATAGAAGGAGCCGCGGCCCCACCAGGATTTGTATAGTGCCGCCTGCTGGCGGGCCTGGCGATAATCGCCCTTCAGGATGGAGCGGGGGATTAAACCTTGGCGGCAGCCGGACAGGACGATAACCCCCGGCAGTTCTTCCAGGTCGGTTGCACGGACCGCCGGCTGGCCGCGGGGATTGCTGAGATGAGCCCGGGTGATCAATCGGCATAAAGAGGCATAGCCGCGCTCATCCTCGGCCAGCAGGGTAAGGTGACTGCCGTCGGCCAGGCTCACCTCTGTCCCCTGAATAGCCTTGAGTCCGAATTTGGCCGCCGCCTGGGCAAATTGCACCGCCGCGGACAGGTTGTTGTGGTCGGTCACTGCCAGAGCCGGCATTTCCAATTCAGCGGCCCTCCGGACCAGCTCTTCCACCTGGCTGGCCCCGTCCAGAAATGAAAAGGGGGTATGGCAATGCAGGTGAACAAAGTTCATAAGCGACACCTAATCGTAAGTCTTGTATAGAAACCATTCTTCTTCGACCAGATCGTAAAAGATCTCCCTTATGCTCTGGTCTTCCAGGATGAGGCGGTAGAAATGCTTCTCGCTTTCTCCGGCCCACCAGCAACCGGTGTCATGCCAGTATTCCAGGCGGGCCACCACCCGGAGAGGTTTGTCATGGTAGCGGACCGCGGTCGGTCCCTGGTCACCATCGCATTCCACCTGCAAAGGTATATGGTTTTTCATGGTTTTTACCTCCCGGGCGAGAAACGCCAGGGATCCCAGAACAGCAGGACCTGTTCGCGGCGGTCGGCTTCCATGCCCATTCCCAGGCGGCCGGGGAAACGCTGCAGGAGTTGCTCCAGGGTAGCGGATCGTTTTCGTTCCCGGGCCTCCTGCTGGTAAGTGTACCGTAGGGTGAAGAGATCCTGGGACCGCATCTCCAGAGGTTTTAAATCGCTCAGGAAAATCCTCAGGCCATCCACCGGTTTATCGAGGTCCGGCAGCAGCCCCTCCAGGATCATCGTCAGCCGCTCCCGGCTATGACAGGCGGGGGACACCCTGCGCTGCTGGATGAGGTTGGTTCCCCCGGACAGATCAAGCTGCATTTCCACCAGGTGGCAGCCCACCTGGCGTCTTTCCAGGCGACTGCTCAACTCCCCGGCGCCGGCCCGGATGAACTCCAGCAGCTGCCCCGGGCCGCGGCTGTCTTCTTCCCAGCTCAACCCATAACCGAGCCGTTCGGGAGGGTACAAACCCCGCACCGGAGTGTAATCACGGCCCTGGATATTCTGCCACAGTGAGGAGACGTCACGTTTCAAAATTTGCTTAAGGCGGTAGGGGCCCAAACCAGCCAGATCCCCGACCTGGACATATCCCAGCCGGTTGAGCAGGCGGCACTCGCGCGCTGACAGGGGGGCGAATTCGGGGAGAGGAAAGGTGCCCACAAACAGAGCCTCCTGCCCGGGGATTACCTGGACAATGTTGACCGTCCCACGGGCAAAAGAGCGACAGGTGGAGTGCGCCGTGCCCGGATAGGTGCAGCGGTGGGCTGCCAGCCGGGCCAGCAAGGGCGAAGAGGCCAGCCCCATCGATGCCCGGCCCGCCAAGTCGGCCAAGGTCGCCGCCAGTGCCTCGAGGATATCCCCGATTCGCTGGAAAGAACTGAGGTCCAAGAATAATTCCTGGCTGCCCACCGGCTCCAGCAGGGAAGAATGCTGGCTGCAGGCCTGCAGCAGTTCATCATCGAATGACCCGTCGTTTAAAAAAATATAGACAATCTTGCGCATCGTATCACCATCCTGATCGTATACCCATGCTATAACAGAACATATGTTCTTGTCAAGAATAGGGAGCAGGGCAAATTTCACCAGGGATGGAGGGATTTTTTCCCTTCCTGCCGCGGCAATTTCGGTATGGGCCCTAATGGAAAGATCCTGATGAGCCAATGCGAAAAACTGATGCGATGAAATCGACCGGGTTATATCGGCCGGATTATATAGGCAAGATTATTTCGGGCTGGTCGTTGGCGGGTTTATTGACCAAAGCGCTGATCTCGTAGGCCTCCAGCCGGTCCTCGACGGTCCCGGGCACCTGACCCTGCAGCCAGGCGGACTCCTGATCCGGGCGCAATATATAGGGCATGCGGTCATGGATGTGAAATGTAGCGGGGGTAGCTTCGGTAGTCAAAATGGCATAGGAATAAAGAATCTCTCCCTCCGGGTCGGTCCATGCATCCCACAAGCCAGCCATGGCGAAGATGCGGTGATCGAGGGGGCGTATATAGAAAGGCTGCTTGCCGGCCGGGCGTTTCTGCCACTCGAAATATCCGGTGGCCGGCACTAGGCAGCGGCGGCGGCGATAGCTGTGCTTGAAGGACGGTTTCTCAGCGGCCGACTCCACCCGGCAGTTTATCAATTTGTTGCCGATGCTCTTCTCCCTGGCCCAAAAAGGTACCAGCCCCCAGCGCATGAAGCGAAGTTGCCGGTGCCCGCCCGGCGCAACAACCACCGGCATAACCTGGGTGGGGGCCACATTGTAGCGAGCTTTGAAAACCGCTTCCACTTTGGGACAGCCGAAGCGTTCGGCCAGTTCATCCATCTCCACCGCCAGGGTATAACGTCCGCACATTGCCGCTGCCGCCTTTCCATTGAGAGATTCCATTACAAGCTAATTATACTATGAGGGCGGTCGCGACAGGTGCTCTTCCAGCCCGGCGGTTTGATCCAGACAGGGTCTTTGAATAGCCTGGAGTCGAAATTAAGAGCCGGCTGAATTTAAGGCCGGCTCTTTTTCAAGCGATCAACTCTTTTATCTGTCCTTTTCTGATTCATTTTTACAATAGGTTTCCCGCGGAGGAAGTTCCGGTGCTGGTTTGGCGGCGGGCACAGTCCGGGTGCGGACCACGCGGGATAAAAGATAAACCAGCGAATAGAGCGCAACCAGGAATAATCCCGCCAAAAGTCCGGTACCCTGACCGGGAATCAAGGGCATGGTGACAATAGCGATTACCAGGCTTATTATTCCAATCCAAGTGGTATAGGGGTACCCCACCAATTGGCAGTTGCCCCGGGGCGGGCAGCCATAGATGCGGCGATAGCGCAAGTGGGTGACGACGATAGCCAGATAAGCCATCAGCAGGGAGAATCCTCCCGAGCTGATCAGGAACAGGTAGATGCGGTCGGGAAGCACGTAGGACAGGCTGACCGCCGCCAACATGGTTACCCCCGAAAAAAGGATGCCCCGCAGGGGTACGTCACCGCGGTCGATCAAAAAGGCGGGGGCGTCCCCCGCATCGGCCAGCGAACGCAGCATCCGACCCAATCCGAAAACCGAGGCCAGCATGGTGGACAGAATGGCAGTGACCAAAACGAAGTTTACCACTCCCGCGGCTACCCCCAGACCATATCTCTCCAAGGCCGCCACCATAGGGCTGGTGGCAGGAGCCAAGGCTCCCGTGGGGATCAACGGCAGCAACAAGACCATTACGGTGATATACAGAGTCAATAAGGAGATAATCGTAAAATTGATGGCCCGAGGAACGGTTTTGTGGGGATCGCGGGTTTCGGAGGCAGCCAGGCCGATGATTTCAAACCCGGCGTAACCCAGCAGTACAATCAACAAACTGCCACCCAGCCCCCCGATTCCATGGGGGAATAGAACCGTGTTCCGCATCTCGCCCAATTCCACCGCCGGCTGGCCGGGCCAAAACCCAAATATCAGCAGGGCGGCAATTACGATAAACAGCACCAAAGCCAGGATCTTCACACCCGCCAGGCTGCTCTCCAGCTTGGTTACCTGCTGCGCCCCCAGCAGGTTTATGAAGGTTACACCCAGTACGATGGCGATAGAAAGCAGGGGTAAGGACAATTGCGGCGACCAGCTTTTAATGAGCAAGGCCGCGGCGGTAGCCTCGCTGGACATGGTCAGGATCAGGCCGGTCCAATACACCCAACCTACCATATATCCTACGAAAGGCCCATAGGTCTGGGCGGCATGGGTGCGAAAAGAACCGACGCAGGGATTGGCCACCGTCATCTCGGACAGGGCGTTGAGAATGATATAGACTAGGATACCTCCCAATATGAACCCGATAATGATCGAGGGGCCGGAGGCCCTTATGGCAATCGAGGTAGCCAGGAAAAACGAACCGCCGACCACCGTGCCCAAGGCCATCATGGTCAGCTGGAAGGCGGATAGTCCATTTTTATGCATGTCATATTCCCACTTTCAGTTAGGCTGGCATTTTTAGTATGTCACCCGGAACAGGCAAAAATGCGCTCAGAATGCCAATTCCACGGGTATGTTTTTTGCATACATGGTTTTTACAGGAGATTTTCGGGCGGAGGTTAGAGTATAATATACGGGGACATTTAGAGGGGAGCGAGGTATGAGTATGGTTAAGAAATTTAAGAAAGTACTGATTGCCAACCGTGGCGAAATTGCCATTCGAATAATAAGGGCCTGTCATGAACTGGGAATCCGCACCGTTTCAGTGTATTCCAAGGAAGATAAACTGGCCCTGTTTCGGACCAAATCGGATGAATCATATCTAATCGGCCATAACAAGGGACCAGTGGAAGCTTATCTGAGCATCGAAGAGATCATCGGTCTGGCCCTTAAGAAAGGTGTGGACGCGATCCACCCCGGCTACGGATTCCTGGCGGAGAATTACGAATTCGCCAAGAAGTGCATTGAATCGGGATTGGTTTTCATTGGCCCCACTCCTGAAATGATGGACCAGCTGGGGGACAAGATCAAATCCAAAATTATCGCCAACCAGGTCGGCGTACCGACCATCCCCGGGGTGGAACGGGCTATCAGTTCCGACCAGGAGGCCTTGACCTGCGCCCGGGAGTGCGGTTACCCGATTATGCTCAAAGCATCCGCCGGCGGGGGCGGACGGGGAATGAGGATAGTCAGAAACGAAGCCGACCTGCTGCGGGAGTTCCACAGCGCCCAGAGTGAAGCCCGCAAGGCATTTGGTATCGATGACATTTTCATTGAAAAATACCTGGAAAGCCCCAAACATATCGAGGTACAGGTACTGGGCGACAACTACGGCAACATCGTGCACCTGTTTGAACGCGACTGTTCCATCCAAAGGAGACACCAGAAAGTCATCGAGTTCACCCCGGCCCTGGCCATCAATGAACAACAAAGGAAAGCCATTTGTGCCGACGCCCTCAAGATCGCCAGTTCAGTCAAGTATCGCAATGCCGGCACGGTGGAATTCCTGCTGGATAAACAGGGACAGCATTATTTCATCGAGATGAATCCGCGCATCCAGGTGGAGCATACGGTGTCGGAAATCGTCACCGGCATTGATATCGTGCAAAGCCAGATCCTGATTGCAGAAGGATACAAGCTTAATTCCAAAGAAATCGGTATCCGCCAGAGCGCCATCAAGCCTCGGGGGTTCGCCATCCAGTGCCGTGTAACCACCGAGGATCCCGCCAACGGATTTGCCCCTGATACCGGTAAGATCGACGTCTACCGCACCGCGGCCGGATTCGGCATCAGATTGGATGGCGGCAACCACCTGGTCCCGTACCTTCGAGGACGCCATCCAGAAGGCCAAGCGCGCTTTGCGCGAGCAGGTCATCAGCGGGGTCAAAACCAACGAAGCCTTTTTACTCAATGTCTTGTCCCACCCCAGGTTTTTGAACGGGGAATGCGACACTGGTTTCATTGATAATACCCCGGAATTATTTGATATTACTCCGCATGAAGACCACGAAGTCCAGGTACTCAAATACATCGGCGACAAGGTAGTGAACGAAGGCAAGGGCTTGAAGAAGGATTATGATGTACCCCGGGTTCCCAAGGTGCCTGAGTATAGCGGACTGGGCGGAACCAAGCAGATATTGGACCGGAAGGGGCCGGAGGGGTTGGTGGAGTGGGTGAAAGCCCAGAACAAACTGCTGTTATCCGATACCACCATGCGTGATGCTCACCAATCCCTGACCGCCACCCGTATACGGACTGTGGATATGCTGCGTATCGCCGAAGCCACTTCCTATTTTG
Organism: Bacillota bacterium; assembly: GCA_022706565.1. Classification (GTDB taxonomy): domain Bacteria; phylum Bacillota; class Syntrophomonadia; order Syntrophomonadales; family Syntrophomonadaceae; genus PHAA01. The sequence continues at coordinate 8,135 of JAKJCH010000044.1, forward strand.
GCAGAGACCTGTTCTCGCTGGAAATGTGGGGAGGGGCCACTTTCGATGTGGCCTACCGTTTTCTGCATGAATCACCTTGGGAGAGGTTGTCCCTGCTGCGCGAGAAGATACCTAACATCATGCTGCAGATGCTGTTGCGGGGCTCCAATGCGGTGGGCTATACCAATTACCCCGACAATGTGGTACGAACATTCATCCGCGAGGCCGCCGCGGCTGGTATCGATGTCTTCCGTATCTTCGATTCCCTCAACTGGCTGAAGGGTATGGAAGTTGCCATCGATGAAACCTTGAAGACAGGCAAGATCGCTGAAGCCTGTGTATGCTACACCGGCGACATCCTGGATGAACGCCGCGACAAGTATTCCATTGACTATTATGTGCGCACCGCCAAAGAACTGGAGAAGAGGGGTGCTCACATCCTGGGCATCAAGGATATGGCCGGGCTGTTGAAACCCTATGCAGCGGTTAAACTGATCCGAGCTTTGAAACAGGAGATCAACATGCCCATCCATTTACACACCCATGACACCAGCGGCAACGGTGTGGCTACGGTACTCATGGCTGCCGAAGCGGGAGTGGACATCGCCGATACTGCTTTCAACAGCATGGCCGGTATCACCAGCCAACCGGCTTTGAATTCGGTCGTGGCCGCCCTGGAAAACACCGATCGGGCCACCGGCATAAACCTGGATGAGATCCAGGAGATAGCCGATTACTGGGATGATATCAGGCCTATTTACAGCCAGTTCGAATCCGACTTGAAATCCGGCACCGCCGAAGTATACAAGTACGAGATACCCGGTGGGCAGTATTCCAACCTCAAGCCGCAGGTAGAGAGTTTTGGACTGGGCCATAAGTTCAAGGAAGTCAAGGAGATGTATAGAGCGGTCAACGACATGCTGGGGGACATCGTGAAGGTGACGCCTTCCTCCAAACTGGTCGGCGATCTGGCCATATTCATGGTCAAGAATGACCTGACTCCGGAGAACATCCTGGAGAAGGGGAAGAACTTGAGCTTTCCCGATTCATCCATTGCATATTTCGAGGGAATGATGGGGCAGCCATTTGGGGGCTTTCCGGCGGAACTGCAGAAGTTGGTTCTCAAGGACCGTAAGCCTATCACCGTGAGACCAGGTGAACTGCTGGAACCGGTTGATTTTGCAGCCATAGAGAAACACCTCCGGGAGAATTTTGACATCGAGCCCACCATGCAGGATGTCCTGAGCCATGCTCTTTATCCCAAGGTTTTCGAGGATTACCTTCAGTTCCGCAAGGAATATGGAGATTTAAGCCGCATGAACAGCCCGGTCTTCTTCGACGGCATCAGTGAGGGAGAAATCTGCGAGGTCGAGGTGGATGAAGGCAAAACCTTCATCATCAAGCTGGTCGCCATCGGTAAGATCAACAAGGAAGGCGAGCGTAAGCTTTATTTTGAAGTCAACGGCAACCCCCGCGAGCTGGTCGTTTTGGATAAGCAATTCCATAAGAAGTTCGATGTGGAGATAGGGACGACGACGATGGCCGACCCCAATGACAAAAAACAGATCGGGGCCAGTATCCCGGGTACAGTGACCAAGATATTGGTCAAACCCGGTGATGCGGTTAAACCCGGCCAAAGTCTGGCGGTCATCGAGGCAATGAAGATGGAAACCCAGGTAACCGCACCGCTGGAAGGAACGGTGGCCAGCATCGTGGTCAGCGTGGATCAGCAGGTGAAAAACGGGGAACTCCTGATGCAGTTGGACTAATCTGCAGACAGCAAATCCTAAAAGACCCGGAGGAATAATAAATCCTCCGGGTCTTTTCAGCTTGGAAGTAAGAAAATGCGTTTTATGAGTACCCGCGACGCACCAGTCGGCCCTTCGTATAGCCTACTGCCATTGCACTGGGATTATTACTTTATTGGTATCGCTGCCGTCCTTGGCGCTGGCCTCGAATACTTCTACCTGTCCCTTGCCCGGTCCGCTGGCAGTGAAGGCGAGTTCGCCGTGGTAATCGCCCCGTCCGGGAGCTCCTTCACTGGCGGTGGTGAAGCCCTCGGCAATAACCGTTCCGCTGCTGTCCCTTAGCCGAAAACTGACTGTGGCCTCGAACACTCGCGCGCTTCCGCTGATCTTGATCGGCGAGGTGACCAGCTGGTCCTTCACTGGAGAGTTGACCCAGATGGCCGGTTCGAATACATGAGAAACATCACGCTGGAAAGGCTGCTCATACAATCCCACATGGCCCCACCAATCCATGCCCTTTTCCTGGGAGCCGTCTACCGTAAAGGCTACCTTCTGGATAGTCGGAAATTCCGTCAGAGTGTTGACGATACTGGCTATACCCAGGGCTTCGCCACTGGACCCCACGTTGGCTTTCAGGACCTCGGCGGAAAAATCAACCGTGGCCAATCCTTGCTCGATGTTGATCCCCAGGATCTTGGTATCGGCCGGCAAAACCTTGGACGCCCCGACAGTGGCGGGGACTCCGCTGATCAATTCGGTGAGGGCAGCTCTGGCTACTTCGTTGGTTTTATCGACCTGGTGCACTTCCCGGACCAGATACATATCGGTAGGCGTAGTTTTAAGGTAAT
>JAKJCH010000045.1:0-8344 GCA_022706565.1 Bacillota bacterium
AGAATATTGGCCAGAGTCGTTTTACCGCACCCGTTGCGGCCTACCAGGCCGATTCGATCGCCCCGGCATATATCGATATCTACGCCATCCAGAATGACAGCATCTCCATAGCTCTTTTTAATCTGGCGGCAACTAATCAGCATTTAAATCCCTCCAGAAATTACGAAAGGTTGCAAGCAACACCTGTTACTCACAACCTGTTGAGGCATAAATACCACCGGCAGTCACCAAACCATATACGATTTGAGTACTGCATGAGAATCTGAGATTGACAGTAACAAGCATTCTGGGCATAAAGGGACAACCTGAGGTTAATCCCCTACACACCTGTTAGGCGTTTATTTCAAGCCAGAAATTACTTGCGCACTGCCTTTCTCCAATCTCCTAATATACGAATATATGTTAGCATAAGTCTATGATTTCCATCAAGGACTTGGGCCTTTTGAGCGATAGCGCGGCAGGTGCAAGAAATTTCCTGGAAAGCGTATGAATTATTAGAGAGGGGGATTGATGTATGCGGGGGATCATACATACAGCCGACCGGGGCCGGCAGACAATATCTATTGCATTGTTGGGGCTGCTCCTGGTATTGCTTGTTCTGGCCGCAGGCTGCGGCGTCAGGTCAGCTTCCGAGTTATCCCAATCAGGGCGCAGTCCCAATGAAGTCCTTTATGACTCAGCTCCCGCGGAAAGCCCGGAGCCCGGTTCACTGGGGTATGCCAGCGGAATAGAACGCAAGACATCCCAAAATGCGGACCTGCAAATGAAGGTCCAGGACGTGTCCGCGGCGGTGGAACAGATCATAGCCCTCAGCAATCAGCAGGGTGGCTATACCGTCAACAGCCATGTCTACCGGGATGACGAACGAGTATCCGCCCAGTTGGTGATCAAAGTGCCCCAGGCCAATCTGCAGCCGGTTTTGGAATCGATAGCCAGCCTGGGGGAAGTGACCGACAAGGTCATCACCACCCAAGACGTCACCGAAGAGTACTATGATTCCCAGGCGCGTCTGAAAGTACTGCAAGCCAAGGAACAACGTTTGCTGGGCCTGATGGACAAGGCGGCCAATATCACCGAGATAATCAGCGTGGAAAACGAGTTGACCAAGACCCGCAGCGAGATCGAAGTACTCTCCGGACGCCTGCAGTATTTAAGCAATATAACCGACTTCAGCCAGATCAATATAAGGCTGCAACAGGGCATCCCGGGAACGGTAAAGGCCCCGCAGGGGACCTGGGGCAAGGCCTGGCAAGGTTTTATCGGCAGCATTAATGGGGTTATCAATTTCGCCAGTCAATTGCTGGTGTCTGTCTTCGTCATATTGCCATGGGCGGCTATCCTGGCAGTTCTGACCGCGATAGCTATATTTATCGGAAGAAGGTCCAAGGGCAAAAAATCCGGGGATTGACCCGGCGACGATGCCCCTGGGCCTGCCGCCAAGAACCAGATCCAAAAAGAGTCCAGGGATCAAGGGATAACGCTGGGCATAGAGACGGGTGACAGAACCGCCTGTATGCCTGGTGGGCCCCGAGGCATATTGGCAAAAAAGTAAAGGGACGGTCACGGGCAGACCGTCCCTCGAAGGTAAGCTCCAACGAACCTTTATCGACTTACTCTCCTATCCGTTGCCTTCTTACTTCGTTTCCTGCTCTTCAACTTTTCTTTATACCTTCGTCCTTTGAATTTCTTTTACTCTTAGTTTATTTCTGATTGACCTTACTTCCTTTTTCTGTTTACTGTTGCTCATTTCTGAACTTCGGTAAACTCGAAATTTCGGTTCGGTTTTTCTTCCATAAACCAATTTCTTTTACTTTTCATCGGATATAGTAAATTGCTTTACCGGTATCCTTACTTGGTTAAAGATTTTCTGTTTCTGTCTTCCGGCTCGTGCAAGGATTTTTGTCTTAGGTGTTCCTTGGAGCTTGTTGATAGTATATGCGCGTCCAAACTCGATGTCAATAATTGTGAAAGTTAGAATTTTCTTTAATCCTCCAGCTTTAAGAATATCTTAAGATTTGGGACCGGTTTCCCTTAATATTTGGCTGCTATCATTACCCTTAAATAAAGACCAGGGGGGTGTGGTACAATTTGAACAATTTACGGGACAGAGGGGGCTCATCATGAATATCCTGGTTTGCGATGATGATCGGGAAATAGTCGAGGCAATAAGGATTTACCTCGAGAACGAAGGCTATACGGTACTTAAAGCCTACGACGGCCTGGAGGCCCTGCAGATAATAGAATCCCAGCCGGTGCACCTGATCATTTTGGACATCATGATGCCGCGCATGGACGGTTTGCGGGCCACCGTCAGACTCCGGGAGGAGGCCAACATCCCGGTCATTATGCTCTCAGCCAAAGCAGAAGATACCGATAAGATCATGGGGTTGAATATGGGGGCCGACGATTATATAACCAAGCCCTTCAATCCGCTCGAACTGATCGCCCGGGTCAAGTCCCAGCTGCGCAGATACGTTACCCTGGGAAGTCTGGAGACCCGGGACAGCGTTTACCAAACCGGCGGCTTGGTGATAGACGATGAAAGCAAACAAGTGACCGTGGACGGCGAGGAAGTCCGCCTCACCCCGGTGCAGTACAAGATCCTGCGGCTGTTGACGGCCAATGCCGGCCGGGTCTTTTCCATCGACGAGATCTATGCCAAGGTATGGCAGGAAGAGGCGTATGGGGCCGACAATACGGTGGCGGTCCATATCCGCCGGATACGTGAGAAGATCGAGATAAACCCGAAAGAGCCGAAATACTTGAAGGTGGTGTGGGGAATTGGCTACAAGGTGGAAAAACTTTAGTTTATCACTAACGACCAAGATTATAGCCTTTATTATCGCGGTGGTGTGTTTCAGCGGCGCACTGACCATGTTTATAAATGTGATGATTACCAATGACGGCAGTTTCAAAATCGCTTTTGAAAAGGACTATTACCTGGGCCAGGGTTTCATAAACGAAAGCGCCCAAATTATGCGGGATATCGTGGACGTAACCACCCGCTATCAGAGTGAGGAACACATCTTAAGTGGCGGCAGCATCCAGGAAACCGACGTGACCGAGCGGGAAAATCGATTATTCGACGAATTCCAGAGTGAATCGCGGCGCTACAATCCGAATCTAACCAGGGCGGAAAACTATACCATATTCGAGCAGGAATACAAGGAGCGAATTGCCTCCATAAAAGAGCAGCTGATCAAGGAGGATCTGACTGATTACCGCCGGACCCTGCAAAGGTTGGGCGAAAACCAGGGGGTTTACTACTATGGCCGGTCGGGCGATTTCGTTTTCAGCAACCTTCCCGACCAGTCAGCCGGCTATAGCTATCTGCAGTCATTGCCAGCCTACATTGTTTTTGACAATGGCAACCAGACAGTTTCCCCGGCGCGCATCAAAGAAAACCCGCGTTATCAGAATCTCCAATCCCCCATCCTGTCTGAAAACCTAGGAATCCAGGATGTGGTCTGTCTGGGATTCAGCCAGGAATTCCTGGAGCCCCGGATCGCTCAGTGGGAAGAAGTCCAATCTCTGGCCGCTGCCAGCCTTTATCAGATGGTAGGCTTGTTGGCGGCGCTGGGTGCGGCCTTCATCTACCTGCTGTGGGCTATCGGCCGCAAGCCCGAGGATGACGAGATTCATTTAAATACCATCGACGGCATCTATACCGATATCAACCTGTTCCTATGTTTCATGTTGATCGGGCTGTGGTTCGGAATCATGGCCGTCCTGGGCATCTACGGTCCTCAGCAATTTGTGTTCCTGGTTTCACTGGTGATCACCATCCCCGGCCTGTTGCTGATGCTGGCCCTGGCGAAACACCTCAAGAACCGCTCACTTATCAAGCACAGCCTGATATATGCTCTCTTCCGCCAATTGTTCGTTTTCATCAGTGACGTATATAACAACGGCAGTACCGCTGTAAAAGTGGTGCTGTTGGTGATAGGTTATCCGATCATCGTTGGCCTGACCATGTTTATTTTCCCGATAACCTTGGGCATAGCGGCCTGGCTGGCCCTTAAAAAGGTGAAGGAGCTCAACACCATAAAGGAAGGGGTGCAGCGGGTCAAAGCAGGCGACCTCCATCATACCATCGATTTGCCCGGCAATGGGGAGTTGGCCCGGTTGGCGGCTGATATCAACAGCATAACCGACGGCCTGAACCAGGCGGTGGCCAACGAGGTTAAAAGCGAGCGCCTGAAGAGTGAATTGATCAGCAATGTATCCCATGACATACGCACTCCGCTAACCTCGATCATTACCTATGTGGATCTGCTCAAGCAGGAGACGGACCAGGTCAAGGCCGCCGAATATATAGAAATCATCGAGCAGAAATCGCAGCGCCTGAAACTCCTGACCGATGACCTGTTCGAAGCCACCAAGGCCTCCAGCGGCAACATCCCGGTGAATTTCGAAAAGGTGGACATCGTCGCCTTGATCAACCAGGGGTTGGGCGAGTTGGATGATAAACTGCGGGAACGGCGGCTGGAGTTCAAGTTCAGCCACCCGGACGAGAAGATGTATGTCCGGGCTGATGGCCGGCTGCTATGGCGGGCTATCGAGAATCTGTTGCTGAATGTCCTGAAATATGCCCTGGAAGGATCGAGGGTCTATATCGACCTCGTTGCCGGTGGTCCCCGCACCACCCTGACCATCAAGAATATCTCCGCTTATGAGCTCAATATCTCCGCCGATGAGTTGATGGAGCGGTTCCAGCGGGGCGATGAGTCCCGCAGCACCCAGGGCAGCGGGCTGGGCTTGTCGATCGCCAAAAGCCTGGTGGAGATCCAGCAAGGCAGTCTGAATATCGAAATAGACGGGGATTTGTTCAAGGCCGTAATTCAGCTGAACCCAGAGAGTGAGGGGCAGCCATCCGGCGAACAATAGCCTAACCGGCAGCCCACAGCGCGGTAGGTCCAAGTGGCCGAGCCGCCTTTATCCTAGTCTAGTCCGGATTCTATTCATCATGCCTGACATTGACATAGATTCGAGGGGAACGTCCGTAGGTCAGCCATTGCGGCCAGGCCAATGGGCGTTTCTCTCTTTTCTTGTATCCGGGATTATTCCCGTCCTGAATAGTGGTACAATACCTATGAACCTGGCGAGCGAAGTGTAGATGTTTCCTCCGGCGTTTGTCCAAACAGATTTTGGTGGCGGTACCGCCCCGGTATCAGGGTAGTATTACCATCAATATGAGGGCCAGAAGTTGGCAGGTGAGTGGGATATGCGCGAAGTGAGACTGGCGGCGGCCGGCGAGATAGAGCGGCAAAAAGAGATCTGGAAACGTTGTTTTGGGGATAGCGGCCCGTATATAGACGATTTCTACTTGAACCGGTACCATCCCGACCGGACCATGTTGCTCCTCCAAGATGGGGTCATTGCGGCCATGCTGACCATGCTGCCGGTAAGTATTACGACCGCAGCGGGGCGACGTGTGGACGGGGCCATGTTGTATGCGGTGGCTACCCACCCGGACTACCAGAGCCAGGGGGTAGGCAGGCAATTGGTCGAATCTGCCCACCAGCATCTGCACGACCGCGGTCTGATCTTCTCTCTGCTAGTCCCCGCCTATGAGGAACTATGTGAGTTCTACCGCCCCATGGGCTACCGGGAGGCTTTTCCCCTCCGCGAGGTCTACGTAAAACGCCACGATTTGTTTTTCGTGCCGGCAGCGCCCCAAAGCACATGCCTCATTAAGCCCATCTGCCCGGCCGAATACAACCGGCGCCGGGAACGTTTGTTGGCCGGACATCCTCATGTATCCTATGCCCTCCCGGACATAGTCATTCAGGAAAACCTGGCCCGGCTGAGCGGCCATGGTATTTACGCTATATCGCTGCACGGATCGGAGGGCTGTGCGGTGGTCGAAAAAGGATTCGGCGGTCAGCTGTCCATAAAAGAATTGCTTATGGCGGAGGATCTGGTCCCGGAGACCATCGAACATTTGTGGCAATTGGCGTTGGGTCAGTCAACCTTGGTGCGGATGCCCGCTTTCTACGGGGAGGGCTGCGGCGGCGAGGTCCGCCCCTTCGGTATGATCAAAATGATTGCGGAAACAGACCTGGACAGGGCGGATCTGGATGACGCCTTTTTAGGCCTGGCCTTCGATTAACATGGGTTCCAGTGGTTTACAAACCGGGGACGCCGATCGTAAACCAGGAGTTGATGACAAAGCTGCCCAGGATAACTGCCATAAATACTAGAACGATAGCGAGAAAGGCTTTCTTGTTCCTTAGAAATATCGAACCCAGCAACAGTATCGCCAGGATTATTATCAGCTTCCCCACCACGGACCAATTCCAAAACCACCGGATGAAATTAGCCGTCCATTGGATGACATACGTTATCAATTCCATTTATGTTTACCTCCCCATAATCGCAGCTGCTCAAACGGAAACGCTGGTTATGCAGGGCAGCTTAACCCGATAAAAACTTGGTCTTAAAGCCCGCCGCGCCGTATGTCACTAGTCCCAGCTGCGGGCGGGGCTGACTGATCGCTCCGACGACTATTTCACCATGAGAATGAATAAAAACCTGAACCTTCTCCCCAAGGTGGATCTCAGCAACCTTCCCCATTATAGCTGATAATGAATCAAACGGGGCCCTGCGGGGAAAAAGAACCGTCCCCATACCCTGCGTGCCTTGTTATGGCGGTCGTATTTTGTCGATTGGGTACCCTTTTCCCAGAAATCTCAGGAATGAAATTAGTTTACTTGGCTACAATATTTGGTTATACTTACGTAAATGGGAAACCGCCCATACCACCGCAGCAGAAATGCGAGTGAGCATGGAAGTCAGCCGGCAGGATCAGGTCCGCCAGTTGGACTGGACTACATATGAGTGAAATGACCTGCGGTGCAACCCGGCATGAGCAGGTTGTTTTATCGTCACCGCGGATACGGTCGCCCTGTTGGGAGACAGGACAGTATCCGTGTTCTGTTATAGGGCCTGATCAGTTTCAATTGGACAGGAACAGGGAACACGGGCCACAGCAGGCAATCCGAAGGGAATTGTTAACCGGTGCGTCCGGACATTTATTCAGCCTGGCACTATGGTCCGACATGGTCCAGACGGGCAGGGTCAGATATTCTGGCCAGAACGCTGCAGGAGAGAGAGAAGTATATGAGGGGTGTTACGAGATGGGAAAGACCGTTGAGGAACTGAATGTTGGTGACAAAGCTTCTTTCACCAAGACCGTTACCGAATATGACATCTATTCTTTCGCTGGGGTTTCGGGCGATTTCAACCCGTCACATACTGATGCGCAATGGGCCCAGAACAGCACCTACGGCAAGGTCATCGGCCACGCGGTGTTGAACATGGGTTTCATATCCAATGTGCTGGGAACCCAGATCCCCGGCCCGGGCGTCATATATGTGCGGCAGACAATTCAATACAAACGACCGATTTTCGTGGACGATACCATCACCGCCACGGTGGAAGTAACCCAGAAGGATGAAGCCAAGAACCGGGTATGGCTCCATACCTGGACAGTCAACCAGAACGACGAGATAGTGGCCGATGGTGAGGCCATAATGATGCCGCCGCGGAAAATCAAGCGCTAGATTACCGCCCCATCATAGCAAGGAGGTATTTATAACTATGGGCAAGACGGTTCAAGAGATGAATATCGGCGATACGGCCTCATTCACCAAAAGCGTTACTGACTATGATGTGTATTCCATGGCTGGCATCACCGGTGATTTCAATCCCGCCCACATCAATACTTTGTATGCCGTGGAGACTCCTTTTAAGGAGCGGATCGCCCATGGGGTGCTGTCGGTCAGTTTGATATCAGGGGTATTGGGCACCCAACTGCCTGGGCCGGGGGTGATATTCATCGGTCAGGTTTGTGATTTCAAGCGGCCGGTGTATGTAGGAGACACCATAACCGCTACCGTTGAGGTGGTTAGAAAGGATGAGGCTCGCAACCGGGTCTGGCTGCGCACCTATTGCACCAATCAGCGCGGGGAATTGGTGATGGATGGTGAGGCGGAGATGCGGCCGCCTCGGAAGATAAATGGCTGATCCACTGTCCTTGGTGTAAATTCCTGGATAGTGTTAATGTATATACTAGATAGATATTTTATTAAATGGAGGGAGCTTCAGATGTTGAATAACAATGAAAACTTGTCCAAAAGCTTCGAGATGATGCAAAAAGCCATGGAGAACGCCTGGGAGATGTGGAACAAGGGATTTGCCAGTTTCACCGCCGTTCAGGAGCAGTTCGAAAACCTTGCCAAGCAGCAGTTGGACCAGAATAGAGTCGCCCGGGATGAGCTCTTCAAGATGGAGGACGACGTTCAACAACAGATCCGCAGCAACCGGGAACAGCTGCAAAACA
>JAKJCH010000045.1:8356-10662 GCA_022706565.1 Bacillota bacterium
GGCTATTGCGCAGGCCGATAAGTCCAATCAGAGCATGGTGACCGCCCTCACCAGTCAAGTGGAAGCCCTGATAAATCAGATGAAACAAAACCAGGACCAAATGCAGCATATGATCAAGGAAACGGTTCTCAATACCTACCTGCAAAGCGAAAAGAACCAGTACAACGCCATATCCAACCTGACCAACCAGGTTGAAGACCTGAGCAAGAAAATGATCAAGATGACCAGTCAGATGCAGAAGATGTACCGCAACACCGAAGAAAACTAACAATCTGAAGCAGCGCCCGATTTATATATCCCGGCGCTGCCTGCGATTGTGACCTACCGGTTTTTCCTGCCGTTTATGAAAATAATGCAACTTCATATGCACCAGCCGGGTAATCCGTCGGCCCTGCAAGCCAGGCTGGCGGATGCTTCATAAGGAGTTAAGGTAATTTTTGATGCCCGGCCACTAATAAAGGAGTTGAAAAGATGAACCTAATACTAATGGGGCCACCCGGCGCAGGCAAAGGCACCCAGGCCGAGTATATCGAGAGAAAATACTGGATACCGCGCATTTCCACCGGCGATATGTTTCGGACCGCCGCCCGCTTCAGCACCGAATTGGGCCTGCAGGCCAAGGAACTAATGGATAATGGTCAACTGGTGCCCGATGAAATAACTATCGGGATCGTGCGGGCCCGCTTGGCGGAGAGAGACTGCGCCAAAGGGTTTCTGCTGGACGGCTTTCCCCGTACCGTCACCCAGGCAAAAGCCCTGGATGGCATACTGGCTGATTGGAACAAGGAGCTCGATGCGGTAATCAGCATCGAGGTGCCGACCGATGTTCTTATCGTACGCAATTGCGGGCGGCGCACTTGTTCCCAGTGCGGAGCCAACTATCATGTCCAGTTCAATCCCCCTCTGTTGGCCAACGAATGCGACATATGCGGCGGGGAGCTGCAGCATCGCAGTGATGACCGGGAGGAGACGGTAATAAAAAGACTGGCCATCTATGCTGAGCAGACCAAACCTTTGACTGATTTTTATGCGGAGCGGGGCCTCCTCATCAGCATCAACGGCGATCAGAGCCTGAGTGCCGTCTTCAGGGACATCGTCGAGAGCCTGCAGGAAAGAACCCGTAAGGAAGTATAAGGGCAATTACTGTTGCCGACATTACCCAACTTCCTGAGGCCGGTGCCGATACCCGTATATCCGGTTCCATGGCCAGTACCTCCATGTGCGATCCAACTCCAAACCAGTCCGAACCAAGAGGGAGGGGAATGAAGTGAAAAGCTTATACCTGGAAGATTTTGAAGTAGGACAGAAATTCATAACCGCCGGCCGGACCGTAACCGAATCGGATATTGGCTGGTTTGCCGGGCTGTCCGGCGATATAACCTCATTGTCCATCAATACTGAAGCTGCCCGGATGAGTGAATTTGGAGGCCGCATCGCCCAAGGAATGCTGGGTTCCTCCATACTCTTCGGGCTTTGGGTGCGGTTGGGACTCATGGACCTGAATGGAATTGCCGTGCTGGAGACCAACTGGCGCTATGTGCTTCCCATCCGGCCAGGCGATACCATCCATGCCGAATGTGAGATTACCAAGGTGAAGCCGTCTTCCAAAGGCATCCCCAAGGGAACGGTTTTTGTGAAGCTAACCGGCGTTAACCAGTTGGAAGAGGTAGTACAGGAAGCCAACATGGTGTATTTGATCAAGGCCCGGGGGATGTACTAGGTGCGCCCGTTTTACATAGCAGGAAAAGAATAGCATCATCGAGGGCTGGACACGACAGAAAGATACAGATGGCATCAACAGGGAGAGGTCGATCACGATCTCTCCTTTTTTGCGGTCAACGTTACCACTTCCGCAAAATCATACAGTCAGCATATATTCTGTCAGCCTACTCCCCTCACCAGCGCCGGCCCATTCAGCAACACATTTTGATCTTGATGCGGTATTATCGAATCAGGGAAATGATTGGCCAGAAAAGTAAAGCTGAGAGGAGGGGAAATGGTCAAAGCGAGGCCAGAAAATCGTATTGTTTATTGAAATAAATATTGCAGGGGGAGAGAGGATGAACAAAAAGTGGGTTAGACTGGTCCTGGTAGTATTGTCGATTTTCGTAGTGTCGGTGGTTGTGTCGGGATGCGGCAAAGCAGCCGAGAAGGCCTCGGAAAAAGCTACCGAGAAAGCTATCGAGAGTGCCACCGGCGGACAAGCACAGGTAGACTTGGGCAAAAACGAGATCACGGTCAAGACCGATGAGGGCACTACCAAGATTGGCGGTACCAATGAATGGCCTGGCAAGATCCCTTCGGAC
>JAKJCH010000046.1:0-343 GCA_022706565.1 Bacillota bacterium
CGTAGACCAGGTCCCCCGCCTTTTTGTCAACCGGCAGGCTTTCGCCGGTCAGCATCGATTCGTCCAGAGAAGAGTTGCCTTCGATGATCTTGCCATCCACCGGGATTTTTTCTCCCGGCCTGACCACCACCACATCTCCCAGTTCCACTTCTTCAATGGGAATATCTATTTCCTGTCCCTGTCTGATTACCCGGGCAGTCTTGGCCTGGAGTTCAGCCAATTTCCTGATGGCATCCGAAGTCCGGCCTTTGGCTACCGCCTCCAGGTATTTGCCTAGCAGGATCAAGGTTATGATTATGGCCGCCGCCTCGAAATACAGGTCTTTCATCATTCCCGCCGCAAC
>JAKJCH010000046.1:465-10607 GCA_022706565.1 Bacillota bacterium
GCTTGTAGAAACGCGCCCCGATTATAAACTGGACTGGAGTTGCCACCGCCAGTTGGAAGTAGGGGTTGTGAAGCATTTCGGTGATCGGGCCATGGACCTTGATTATGCTCAAAATCATGGCCGTCACCAGGGGAAGACTGAGAAGAATCGAGGCCAGCAGGGATATACGCATGTTGCGCACTTCTATTTCTTTTAGTTCCTTTTCCAGTTCGTGGCTGACATCTTCGATCGTCTCGGCCTCGTATCCCAAGTCCCGCACGACTTGGATCATATCCGAAACCTTGATGAGGTCGGGGTCGAAGGAGACCGTGGCTCTCTCGGTAGTCAGGTTGACGCCGGCTGATTGTACCCCCGGCAGGGAATTGAGTTTCTTCTCTATCCGGGCCGAGCAGGCGGCACAAGTCATGCCGGTAACCTTCAGGTCGGTGTGACCGACTCCAGCCGGTTTCTCATGAATTACTTCATAGCCCAGTTTGGTTATCAATTCATCAAATTGCTCCGGCTGGACAACCTGGGCATCATATTCGACTGTAGCCCGTTCCGTAGCCAGATTTACGGTGGCCGATTCCACCCCCGGCATTTTCAACAATCCCTTTTCTATTCGGGCGGCGCAGGCAGCACAGCTCATACCCGCGATTTTTATGGTATCTTTGTCGCTCATGCCATTCCCTTCTTACAGTTGATTCTCTTTTTCCAGCATTTTCGTATCAATAGTACAGGCATATACCCGCCGGTCCAACGAGACGGTGATTATTTGAGCTTTTCCGGTGCTTTTTATATAATTCCTATAGGATAGCTGATGTATATACTAATTATACCCGGCTTTATGCTTGTTTTCATTCATATTTGGGCAGTAAATAAATGTAGAGGAGGCGTATCATGTATAGTCCTTTTGAAAACCAATTGAAAGAACTGGTGGCAGGCATCACCGCCAACCATGACCGGTTCCGGTTCAATATATCCTGGGATTCCGGGGCTCTTCCCAACCGGAACAAGATAATAGGCATTATCAGCGCCTTTAGAGAACTGCTTTTCCCCGATTATTTCGGCAAACAGGACTTGACCAAGAACACTATGGAATACTACATCGGCAATTTGACTCACAACATCTTTGAAGAACTACATCAGCAAGTGGTGCATGCCCTCAAACACCAGGCCATCAAAGATAACGAACCATATACTGATTTCCAGGAAAGGGCGGCCTCCATCTGCTGCGAGTTTTTAAGTAAAGTTCCGGGAGTAATGGAGATCCTGGCTACCGATGTCCAGGCGGCCTTCGATGGCGACCCGGCGGCTGAAGACAAGGACGAAATCATATTCTCTTACCCGGGAGTATTTGCCCTGTTTGTCTATCGATTGGCCCATGAACTGTATTTGCTTAAAGTGCCCCTCATTCCCAGAATTATGACTGAGTATGCCCATAGCCGTACCGGCATAGACATTCACGCCGGGGCTACCATCGGCAGATACTTCTTTATGGATCATGGCACCGGCATAGTGATCGGCGAGACATCGGAAATAGGGGGTTATGTGACCATCTACCAGGGTGTTACCATCGGGGCCTTGTCGACCCGGGGCGGGCAGCAGTTAAGAGGGGTGAAAAGGCATCCTACCATCGAAGATCGGGTTACCATATATTCAGGGGCTTCGATTCTGGGCGGCGATACGGTGATCGGCCATGATGTGGTCATCGGCAGTAACGTGTTTATTACCGAGTCGATTCCTCCCGGGACCACGATAAGCCTGAAAAACCAGGAGTTGTTATATAAAGACCGCAGCCATGTGGATCTGCATCAGAGTTTTGAGGAATAGAGGGAACCAAGACCAACTAGCCAAATGGGTCTGATTATCGGACCATAGATAATTCATCATGAGCCAATGGGTATAATCCTAGACTCCTACACTGGGCTGGACGATCTTCTCTTCCATCTTTATAAACGGCTTGGTCTTCGACAGGGAGAAAAGGAGTAAGCCCAACCAGATTACCGCGAATGACAGCAGGTGGCCCTGGGTGAAGGGTTCATGGTAGACCAGGACTCCCAGCAGCAGGGCTATGGTGGGGCTGATATACTGCAGGAAGCCGACCACGTATAGCGGCAAACGTTTGGTTCCGGCGGAGAAAAGGACCAGCGGTGTGGCGGTCACTGCTCCGGCTCCTATCAGTAACAGGCTGGTGGAGGAAAGATTGAATCCGAACTGGCTGCTGCCGATATGGGAGACGTAAGCCAGATAGGGCAGGGCAAAGGAGCAGGTCAAGAGGGTTTCCAGGGTCAGACCGGTAATCGAACCGATATCGACAGTCTTTTTGAACAGTCCATAGAGACCGAAGGTCAGCGCCAAGAGGATGGCTATCCAGGGAAAGGCGCCGAATTGCAGGGTCAGACTGAAGACCCCTATTCCCGCCAGAACGAAGGCCGCCAGCTGCCACAGCGATAGGCGCTCCTTTAGAATCAGTATGCCCAACAGGACACTGACCAGGGGATTGATATAATAGCCCAGGCTGGTTTGCACGATGTGATTGTTGTTGACCGCCCAGATGTAGGTGCCCCAATTAATGTTGAGGGTTATGGCCGCAACGCAAACAGCCGCCAGTTTGCGGGGCTGCCGCGCGATCTGCATAGTCTCGCGCCAGAAGCCGGCGAATTTGCCGGTGATCAGCAGCAGACTCAACAGGAAAGCAAAAGCCCAAGAGATCCGGTGGGCCAGGATCTGCATCGGGGGGACATGCTGCAGCAGCTTCCAATAAACCGGCAGGATACCCCAGAGCAGATAGGCGCCTACAGCATATCCGACTCCCGCACTTCGATCGCTTTTCAAGGTCTGCATTTCAAATACCCTGCCCCACTTCCAACAATACAGCTAATTATAGACCGCTCCCCAACACCTGACAATACTGTCCCTGAAGGAATTATAGAGCGGGGTATAAATAGTCAAAGAAAGCCATCTCTGAGACGCGTAATTAAGAGGCGCCAGCGCGATTTATATCGATGGCCCGGATCAGCGTTGCCAAAAAACATGAATTCAATATATAATAGTTGAATATACAAAGTAATACATAATGTTATTAAATGTTTCTACGTAATTACTTAGTTGGGCTGACAATGGCCGGTTCATCCGAATAGCTTAGCACACTGAGGTTGCAGAGGGGAGAATAATTGTTTTATGTTGGAAGAATTTATGCAGGGATTTGCCAGTGCCCGCGAAGAGAACCTGATACGTATAAAAGAAGCCAAGGACCAAGGTGGCAAAGTGGTCGGCATTTATTGCACCTTCTGCCCCCAGGAAATGATTTTGGCAGCGGGAGCAATCCCGGTGGGGCTGTGCGGGATGAGTGAGACCCCCATCGCCGCGGCCGAAGAAACCTTGCCGCGCAATCTATGCCCCTTGATCAAATCCTCCTATGGATTTGCGGTCACGGAAACCTGTCCATTCTTCTACTTTTCCGACCTGATAATCGGGGAAACCACCTGCGATGGTAAGAAGAAGATGTTTGAATTGATGAAGGAGATAAAACCGGTCCATGTAATGCAGCTTCCCCATCTCCACAACAACAAGGCATCACTTGAGCTATGGGTGAATGAGGTTCGGCGTTTGAAAGACCGCCTGGAAGAAGAATTGCAGGTGATCATCAGTGATCAGGATATTTGGGAGGCCATCGAGGTCATCAACCAGGAAAAGCGGGCCCTCAAGGCCATGTTCGACCTGAACCGGGCCGACCCTCCCCCCTTGAGCGGGATGGAGATACTCACAGCTGCCTGGTCCCGCAACTTCAGCAGCGATAAAGGGGAGATGATCAATAACCTAAACGGATTGGTCCGGGAAATTGCCCACCAGCCCAAGAACGGCCGGGCGAAGGCGCCGCGGGTACTGCTGACTGGTTGCCCGGTGGGCCTGGGTACGGAAAAGGTGGTGCGGCTGACCGAGGAACTGGGGGCTTACGTGGTCGCCATGGAAAACTGCTCCGGCTACAAGACCCTGGAACTGCTGACTGACACCAGCGGTGACGATCCTATCGTGGCTCTGGCTGAAAAATACCTGGCTATACCATGTTCCTGCATGAGTCCCAATCCCTACCGGCTGGAGCTGCTGGAGAGGATGATAAATGATTTTCAGGCTGATGCGGTCATCGATTTGACCTGGCAGGCTTGCCATACCTATAATATGGAAGCCTATGAAGTGGGCAAACTGGTGAGGTCCAAGGGACTTCCTTACCTGCACCTGGAAACTGACTACTCCAGTTCCGACCTGGAGAGTCTCAAGGTCCGCATCGAGGCCATGTTGGAAATGATCGAAGATTGAGCCTGGCTAGATTTTCTCCGCTGCTTCTTGGATAAAGTCTCCGGTGCCGATGGAACCTTTGGAGGTAAACATGGAGGGATAAAGCCGCAGATACTCACTGACCAGCATTTCATAGGGAACGTCAAAATATGACCCGTGGAAGTTGACATATTCCATATGCTTATTCCCCTTCATGTCGTACGAGTGCAGGATACAGTCAGATGATCCATCGAACTCCAGGGGCATGACCCCGAATTTCTGGCATAATTCCATGTTGAACGTCGGCGTGGCTTTCAACCAGCGCCCGTCAAGAAACACCTCCGTTATTCCATGGTAGTAGAAGATATCGGTTTTCATCAGTTGCATAAGCCGCTTGGTGGTCAAATGGTTCCTAACATCCGCAAAAGCAAGTCTCGCAGGAATCCCGGCCGCACGCAGGGCAGCCGTGAAGACGATCGCCTTGTGAACGCAATAGCCTGAGCTTTTCTTCACCCGCACGCTTGCCTTGAACTCCTCCGGTGCAAAGATAATATGGTATGGGTCATACTTTATTCCGTCGCGAACTGCAATGAAAAGGCTTACCGCTCTCTCCCTCGGGGTATCCCCCTTCGAATTCTCCCTTACAAATCCAAGCACTTCAGGAGATCCAGAATCAATATAGAACCCGGGTTTGAGATATTCGCTGACGTCGCTTTGACTTGTCATGCAGTACCTCCTCAACGAACGACTACTTCTTAATTATACGAAAATGTATGTTTGGCCGGGTATTTTTAATCAGATGGCACTTTGGAAATTCGGCCAAATATTTTGGCATAAAAACAAAGGTTTATTTGGGAAGTTGGAGTCATATACAAAAAGTAAACCCAGATGCTGGCATTTGGCCTATAAATCTGGCAATGGCACGTAAATTGCACATACCTTTTTAAAAAGGGGGGATATCCAGGCAGTATACAGTAATCGGAAAGCGAACGGCAAAACGTGGTCTGGTCGTAATTCAAAGGAGGTATAGTCGGGTGGAGTTTAAGACATTATTATTCGATAAGCTTGATGGGGTGGCGACCATTACCCTCAACAGGCCCAAAACCTTCAATGCCATAAATGATGAGTTGATTGCCGAGCTGGACGCAGTTATGGACGCCATAATCGCTGACCCGGAAATCAGGGCGGTGATCATAACCGGAGGAGAAAAGGCTTTCGCGGCTGGGGGCGATATACAGTTCATGTCGACGGCTGACATGCTGCAGGCCCAGAAATTCGTGGAGAACATCAAGGTGACCTTTGACAAGATATACAATCTTGACCGGCCGGTTATTGCGGCTATCAGCGGATTAGCTCTGGGCGGGGGAAGCGAGTTGGCCCTGACCTGCGACATACGGATTGCGGCCGAAGGCAGTATTATTGGGCAACCCGAGATAAACCTGGGTATAATCCCCGGGGCTGGCGGCACCCAGCGGTTGACGCGCGTTGTCGGACCCGGCTGGGCTCGTTACCTGGTGATGACGGGCAAAAATATCGATGCCGATACGGCCCTGCGAATCGGGCTGGTTACTGCAGTAGTGCCCAAGGATCAGCTGATGAACGAAGCCCGCAAGCTTGCGGGGATTTTGAGTTCCAAATCGCCCACCGCCATGAAGGCGGCCAAGTGTTGCCTGAATTTAGGGCAGGACGTGGACCTGAATTCCGGATTGAATTTTGAATTGAAGACCTGGGCTGGTCTCTTCGCCACTGAGGATCAAAAAGAAGGGATGAAGGCTTTCCTGGAAAAACGGCAACCCGTGTATACCGGCAAATAAAGATCAAAGGAGTTGGCCTTGAATACTGAGTTGGTTCGGGTGCAAACAGCGGATCAGGTAGTGCTGCATGGGGCTTATTACCGGGGCGGCTCCCACTCGCCAGCAGTATTGGTCATGCACGGCGCGGCCATGAATTTCTACACCGGGGTGGGACGTTTTTTGCCGGAGATGTTGGCTGTCCAGGGCTATCCGGTGGTGAGCGTGAACAACCGCGGGCATGATTTCGGTACTGCTCCGGATGGGAACAGAAGTCCTGTTCTGGGGTTGATGCGGGAGCGGTTTACCGATTGTGTGATGGACATTGAAGCTTGGATAGATTTTCTCGCCGACCGTGGCCATTCCCGGGTGATCCTGCTGGGCCACAGCCAGGGGATTCCCAAGATACTCTATGCCCAGCAGCAAAAACAATTTCCCGCCGTATCCGGGCTGGTGCTGATCAGCCCTCCGCCATCCTTTGCCGCCATGCTGCGGTATCTGGTTGGCGACAATTATTATGAACGCGGTCTTTTTAAAGCCAGGGAGCTGGCGGAGATGGGCATGGATGAACAATTGATCGTATTACGCGGCCGTGGTACCATGCCCTGGATCTTTATACCGTCTGCCTTCCTGAGCTTTTATGGGCCCGAGACCCCGGCTGACACTGCTGAGTTGATTAAGGATGTGTATTGTCCGATATTACTGGTCCGAGGCTCGGCCGATTTCGAACCGGTTAGCCGGGATTTGCTGGTCCAACTGCAGAATAACGCAGGCCGGGCCAACGCCTGCGAGATTGTCGAGATACCCGGTGCCAGGCATTTTTATACTCACCATGAAAAGGAGCTGGGAGCAGCAGTACTGCAATGGTTGGGCAAAATAATAGGTTCCGATACTGTCGGATAAGCTCTTGCTGTCATTCCAAGGTGACATTTCTTGGTTGCTCTCTTCCTAACTATAGGGTGATAGCTCGCAGCAGCTATCACCCCCTTTTAAGATTTTGGTAACATCCCTTCCCAATGACGGTTTTCGCAACTTAACCGCTTTTCATGTAAAAGTTTGTATGCAAATATAGGTCATTTAGGACATCTTGATTTGTTAGAATGGAATCAATAATGAAGTAGACGTACTGATTTCCCGTTGCTGGTTGACAATCCTGGTGTAAAGGGGGAGTTTAGTCGTTGAAACCTGAGTGCTTGCTATATAGTTTTTTGTACGAGACCACGGCTATGGTATGCCACATTGTAGATGCCGATGGGATTGTAAGATTCGTGAACAAAAAATACGTAGAGATATTGGGTATGGAAGAAGATGAAGTGGTGGGGCATGCTATAGTGGATATTACTCCCCATACCCGCACTACACAGGTTCGCAAGTCCGGTAAAGCGATAATCGGATACAACTGGACCGTAAATGGCTATCACATGATAGCCAGCTGCATACCCTTATTCCAAGACGATCAACTAATTGGGTGCTTTTCATACAGTATAGTCATGGACATTTGGGACGCCAAGGACCTGGTCGGTAACGTTATGGCTGAACTCAATATGTACCGGGATGAAGTGATTAATCTATATTCAGCTCGGTACAGCTTTGCGGAAATAATCGGCGAAAATCAAAAGATGAGAGCTGTAAAGGACCTGGCTCATAAAGCAGCCCAGCATCCGTCAATCACTGTGCTTATTCATGGAGAAAGCGGCACGGGAAAAGAGCTTTTTGCCCAAGCTATTCACCAAGCCAGCAACCGTTCCCGGATGCCCTTTATAAGGGTAAACTGTGCGGCCATTCCCGAGCATCTGTTGGAGGCCGAGCTGTTCGGTTATGAGGAGGGCTCTTTTACCGGCGCTCGGAAAGGCGGCAGCCGGGGCAAATTTGAATTGGCACACGGGGGGACCATATTCCTGGACGAAATTGGTGAAATGTCACCGTCCATGCAGAGCAAACTACTGGTGTTTCTCCAGGAAAGAGAGTTCGAGAGGCTGGGAGGACATAAACCGATTCGGGTCAATGTCAGGGTCATAGCTGCAACCAATCGCGACCTGAAGGCGATGATGGATGAAAATACCTTCCGCGAGGATCTCTACTACCGGCTCAATGTCTTGAGCCTGGATATTCCCCCCTTGCGTGAAAGAATGGATGACCTTCCGTTGTTGGTGGATTACATTATGCCCTGCATAAATAAAGAACTGAAGACTGAGGTTACTGGAATGTCCATCGAGGCTTCCCGCACAATTAAAAAATACAGCTGGCCTGGCAACGTCCGGGAGCTGATCAATGTCCTGCAACGGTCGGCGCTCTTGGCCGACCTGAACAATGACCCCATAATAACCGATAAGCATCTCTCCTTTCTTAATGTGCCCAGCGGTCATGATACTGCCCAGAGATCATTGCGGGAGCAGATGAAAGACTTTGAGAAACAGGTGATCGCTCGGGCTTTGGCCGAAACCAGATTTAACAAAACTCAGACCGCTCAGATTTTGGACATGGATCTCTCCTCCTTATACAAAAAGGTTAAAGCGTATGGACTTATGGAGGTTAATTGAGCCGGCGGATGGGACAGGGACTTTTGGCAAAGGTGGTTGGAAATTTGTCCAGCCGTTCAATAAGCCCATTTATGGCGACTTAGCCAGGCGGAGGGAATGATTTCTTAGGGGATTAAACAAAAACCAAATACACGAAAACAGGCTGTACTACTGAGAGGCCCCGTCAATTCGGGATTTGCCTCTCTTTACTTTTTCTGGCACAGATGTTGCGGAATATAGAAACCGTAACGAGATGGTAATAACTTACTTGATTTGATGAAAGGGGGTGGGAGGTGCCTGACACGACTGCCAAGCCATATTTTGGGGAAAGGAGCGTTTATTGATGGGTTTTGGGTTTACTTATAACGAAGATCAACTGGCACTGCAAAGAACCGTCAGGAAGTTCGTGGAAAACGAGATTGTCCCGGTGAGGGCGGCCTACGATGAATCAGAGGAGTTCCCCTGGCCGGAAGTCAAAAAGATGTTTGATTTGGGCTTAAACTGCATGAATGCCCCGGAAAAATACAACGGCATGGTGTTCGGCAATGTTGGTCTATGCATGGTGGTGGAGGAATTATGCCGTGGCTGCCTGGGTATTGCCATAACCCCGCTCGCCAACATGCTGGCCTCGGAGCCCGTACTCTATGGGGGCACTGAGGAACAGTGGGACTATTGGTATCCGGACCTGTGTGAGGAAGGCAAGCTGGCCGCCTACGCAGTGACCGAGCCCGGAGCCGGGTCCGATGTAGCCGGAATCAGGACTACCTGCAAACGGGATGGCGATTATTACATCATCAACGGCACCAAGATATTCATCACCAACGGCAAACACGCCAACAAGCTGACCGTTCTGGCCAGCCACGATACCAGCAAGGGCAACCGGAGCCAGTCGTTCTTCATGGTGGAGGCCGGCACCGAAGGTTTGTCTTTTGGGAAGAGCGAGCACAAGATGGGCATGCGCTGCTCGGAGACCTCCGAGGTAATCTTCGACAATGTCAAGGTCCATAAGAAGTATCGCATCGGCGAAGAGGGGGATGGCTTCAAACTGGCTATGAAGGCTTTCAATTCATCCCGTCCCTTTATAGCGTCAGCTTCCACGGGGGTGGCCTCGGCTGCGTTCGAATACGCCCGCGATTATGCCAAAGAACGTAAAGCGTTCGGTAAGACCATCGGCAATCACCAGGCGGTCGCCTTCATGCTGGCCGATATGGCTATGGATATCGAGGCGTCCCGGTTGCTGTGGCAAAAAGCCGCCTGGCTGCTGGACGAGAAGTTGATGGCCGCTGACCTGTCGGCGATGAGTAAGTGCTTTGCCGCCGATGCTGCCAACCGGGTGGTGACCAATGCGGTGCAAATCCTGGGCGGGTATGGATTCTGCCGCGATTACCCGGTAGAGAAGATGATGCGCGACGCCAAAATCCTGCAGATCTTTGAGGGGACCTCACAGATCCAGCGGGTTATCATCGGCAAGAGCGTCCTGTCCTAGAGAAGGGAAGTAAATGAGGGAGAGGCGGCGGAATTTATGAATGATCTGTTTGACCAGAGGCCTAGAAAACTACGCTGCGGCAAGGTTTTA